>SCTL01000219.1 GCA_004297495.1 Verrucomicrobiota bacterium | reverse complement strand
CGCGTCAAAGCGCCTGAGCGCGGCGAGGTCCACACCGTTCGTCGAGGGAAAAAGAAAGCCGACGGCGTAAAAATTCGTGGCCTCGCGCACGGCGAGCTTGTCGAAAATCCACGAGCATAACGGATTCGTGGGCCAGAAGACATTGGTGGCTGCGGCGGCGGTTTGCCATGAGTCCAGCAGGCTGCGGGTCAAACCGAGCGCGTCTTCGGAAAATCCGCCCGTGACCGCAGCGGTGTGGAATGTCTCGCGTTGGGCGACGAGTCGCGACGCAGTAGCGCGATTTGCGATTTGATTTTCCGGTCGCGGCCACAGCGCGGCGGGCAACGTGAAGCTGGCGAGGGTTTGATTCGAGACGGCGGTTTCGAGCGCGGGCACGACTGCGTCGAGGCGGTGCGCCACTTCAGTTTCATTTCGTCCGGCGATCACGAGCCAGAGTGGGTCGCGGTTTTGATTCAGGTCTTGCTTGATGGCTTCGATCGCGGTGTAAGCCTGGCTGTCGCGAGGCTCGAGAGCCTTCGCGCTGGCGTCGAGTTTGGGGAGGCCGGTGAGTAGAACAACTCCGCAGCCGAGGATCAGCGCGGTTGTGACGGCAAAAATGATTTTGCTACGCACCCGGGAAACTGTTGAAACAGTTTCCTTCTCGTTCGGTGCGGCGTTCACCCGGCTGAGGCTGGGTGTTATTGAAACGGGATTTTGTTTTGCGACCATGCGCTCGGGGAACAGCGGCGGCAGGAACGCGAAAATCATCACACACGCCGAAAGCGCAACGCCGACAGCGACGAGCGAGCCAAGTTGGGCAAGACCCGGCAGGCCGCCGAAATTCAAAACAACGAACGCGGCGATGGTCGTGACCGCCGCCCAAAAAATACTCGGAGCGATGGCGCGGCGGACTTGCGGGATAGTGAGGTCGGGATGCGCGAGCGCTTCCTGATAATGCACGACGGCGTAGTCCACGGCGAGCCCGAGCAGAATCGCCGCGAAGCCCATGCTGAGGACGTTGATCGTGCCGAAGAGCAATCCGCCGAGCGCGAGCGTGCCCACAAGAATCAACGCCAGCAACGTGAGCAGCCAGAGCATCGGTTTCCAGCGCCGATGCGCGAGCCAGAATAGAATCGCGATGATGACCGCCGTGCCGAAAACGGAAACCGCGATGTCGTGCTTCATGCTCGCGGAAATTTCTGCGAAGAATTCGGGGCGGCCCGTGAAACCGACGGAAACCCCAGCGGGCACGGCGCGGGCGACCGCCGGCTTCACGGCGGCGAGCCAGTCGGAACATTCGCGGTAGCCGGCGAGTTCGCCGCGTGATTTGACAAAAAGGATGCGGAATGTCCCGTCGGGAGAAGAAAAGATTTCATCACCCTGACCAAACCCCGGCGCGGCGCTGGTCACACTGTCAGGCAATCGCGTCAGACCGAACGGATCGTAACTAAGCCGCGCAATCT
>SCTL01000218.1 GCA_004297495.1 Verrucomicrobiota bacterium | reverse complement strand
TCCGTCATCTCGCGCACGCTGCCCAAATGGTCACGCGTGAAAAAGTAATTCGTCCCCGAGATTTGCTCTCCGCCGCCAAAGAACCGCTTCGTCACCGTCGCTCCCGTGTTGTTGCGTTCCTCACATAACGCCAGCCCGCACCACACGAAGCAGTTCGTGCTCACCGCCGTCCCGTTATGTTTCTCCACCGTCTTCACCCGCCGACCGTAACCGTCGTAAGTGAACTCGCTGCGATTCGTGCCGGCGGTGATTGCAATCAGCCGGTCCGCCGCATCCCATTCGTACGAGTTTGTGTATGTCGCGGTGACGATGTTCGTGAGGTTCCCGTTCAAGTCATACTTCAACGTCTTCGCCGCGCCGTTGTTCGTGACAACAAGTTGGTAGCGGTTGCTCCGCACGTTGCCACTGTAATCCGTCGCCACGACGGGTACAACGTTCGTTCCCACGCTCGTCTGCGCGTAGCCCACGAAGTTTGTGTTTGCTGGATTCACCGTGGCAGCGTCCCCTGCAACCGTGACCGTACCTTGTTCACTCAAGCTCCCCTTGAACCGCACCGGGCCGCTCGTCGCACCCGTGTTCGTCAGTTGATTCAGATTGTTGTAATTCGCCGCGCTGACCGCAGGCACGGCACCCGCGCCACTTTGAATCTGCTCGCTGGTCCGGTTACCACCCTTGTCGTACGCGTAGATGAATTGTTTCAGGATCGCTCCCGTCACGCTGTTGCTCCGCACCGTCGCCCCCAGCAACTGGTCGACCGGATCGTATTCGGCCACCAGCACCGTGGACGTGGCCGCGTCCGCCTGCTGCGTCCACGTCGCAATCTGCCCGTCTGCGTCATACGTGTAGTCGAACTTGGAAAGGTTCGTGCCGTTGCTCAAGTTCTGAATCGTTTGCAACCGGAAATCGTTCGTCGTCGCGTAGTAACTGAACACCGTCTTCTGTCCGTTCGGATAGAAGTTCGTGCTCACGCGCCATGTCGCCCCCACATACGCGTTGGTGAATTTGCCTAGCGCATTCGTAATTACAGTTATCCGATCCAGCGAATCAAACGCCACCGTCTGCGCCACGCTGTTGATCGCCCGGTTGGTCACGCGCCCCAGTTCGTCGTAGAAGTAAGTCACGGTGTCATTGGCAAACGGCCCGTCCACGCTCGCCAGCCGCCCCGCGCCCAGCCCCGGCGAGGTCGTGATCGCGTTGTAGCTGTAGGTGTTCGTGCCCACCCCGTCCACCATCGTCAGCAGCCGGTTGTAATTCGTGTCATACGTGAAGGAAACCGACGGCGTGGCAATCACCGCGTTGGAATACGTCACCTGCTTCAGGTCGTCATCCACGAAATAATTGTAGAGCGTCGCCTGGTTCTTCGCGTCCGTCACTGATTTCAGCCGGCTCGAATTCGTCTCGTAATCGTAAGCGATCTGCGTGCTGTCGGGATAAATCTTCGTTTGCACGCGCCCCTGCACATCCCGCAACCAGGTGGTCGTGCGCCCCAATGGATCAGTAATGCTCGCCAATCCGCCGCACCCGCACCAATCCAGATGCGTGAAGCGATTGAGTGAATCCTGCACGTCCGTCACCCGCCGCAACTGATCGTAACTCATCGCCGTCCAGTGCCCGCGCCGATCCTTGTTCAGCACCGGGTCAAGGAAGCGATAAACCACCTGCTCAAACGTGTTGTCCGGGTAAGTGATTTTCGTGGGTCGATCCGCAGCATCGTAGTCGAACGTGAGCGTGTAGCCGGCCTCATCCGTCGCCGTGCGCACGCGTCCATAGCCATCCCAAGTGAAAGAATTAGTTTTGAGCGCCGCCCAAGTGAAACTGTGTCCGTTCCCGGGCGTCAATTTCCCCCAGATCACATTGGTCGGATAACTGTTTGTGTTGTAATTGACCGCAAGCGTTTCATCTAAGGCATTGGTCGCCGCCGTGATCTGGCCGGAACTGTTGTAACCAAAAGACGTCGTCTGCCCGGCGGCATCCACAGCGGTAAGCGGTAAGTGCAGGGAGTTGTAAGTGAACTTGGCGAGCAGTTGAGTGCCCGTACCAACCTTCTGGCGCAGTTCAGTGAGATCAATCCCATTGCTGGCATAAGTGTTGGTGGAAACTCGCCCGCTTGGATCGGTATATTGAGTGACCTTGCCATAACTGTTATATGCGAACTGATGGAGTTGGGTCGTGCCATCGTCCAACACTCGGGCGATTTTACTCGGCGAACCATTCGTGCCCTCAAAATGGGGATTTCCCGCCGTTTGCCCGGGGTAATTGCGCCACACGCGGCTTTCCAGCGGCGCTTTCTCGCTCTCGATTAAGCCAGAAACGACATTAGGGTCACTCGTGTGCAAGAAATGATAGATGTGGGCCTTGGTGTAATCGCCGGGGTAATCATGCCACGCCTTCTTGTCCCAGTAGAAGGAGTTGCGGTAGTTCAGATAATTGTTGAAAGTGTTCAGGCCCGTTGGAACTGAGGCCGGTGCATTCGTCATTGCAATACCGGGCGCTTCGTCTCGATATTCCAAATGTTCAGTTTGTCCCAACGGGTCAGTGGCTTCCAGCCAGCGGGTGTAATCTGTGCTAAGTGTGCCGGAGGTGGAGCTTTCTCCGTACGTAAAAGCAGTCTGCCCGTACGGTGTTTTCAGAGTAGTAATGAAATCCCCATTGTAGGTAAACTCCGAGGTGATTCCGATCACGTCTGTGATCTTGGTCAATTGCCAGACCCCACCACTGAGGGTGTAGTCGAATGTGGCGTAACGACCGAACGGGTCAGTCACTTTGGTGATCTTCAGCGAATCTGCCGCCAGTTGGTAAGACACGGTCGTCACCTGGCCGATCGCATCGGTAACGGCGGTTATGCGTAGGCTGGCGTCGTACGTGTAAGTCAACGCATTTCCAGCCGGATCGAGTTCCTGCTTGAGAAAAACCCTTCGGGGATACGCGGATGCACCGTCAGGAACATTGTAGATTTGCTTCGAACCATCTGGCGAAGTTCGTTCGTAGCTTGTGGACGAAGTCCGCTTCAAAACCGCGTGGCTTTCGGGCTGGGTCGCATAGCTGGAAGTACCGGAATTGTAGCCGGTATAAACCTCCGCTCCGCCTCCCGACAGGTAAAGGAGGACGTCGTTGGTCGTATTGATTGGGTCATCCACGAGGTAAGCAAGCCAGTCAAACGTCCACTTGTTTCCAAGATTGGAGTAAGTGAAGATCGAAGCTTGATTGGCGTCCTTCTGGTTGTAACTCACCTTGAAACTCACCGCTGGCCCGCGCGGCGGCGAATAACCCACCGGACTATCCGAAATGTGCAAGCTCACCAACATCGTGTGAAACGAATAGTCGGCCATGGGTTTGCATCCGTCGCATTTACATTCCGGCACCTTTGAATCTTTGCATTTGGTGCGGTTTGGGTCGGTCTGGCCCGGGTTGCCTTTTCCCCAAACCAACTTCCCTTCGTTCTCATCAACCGAACGCCAGCCTTCCGGCAGTGATCCATTCGGAATTAAGAAGTATCCGCTGGTTTCTTCTTCCAGTGTGGCTTGGCTGACCCAAATGTCGTCGGTAAACGTCGGGTCCTGCACCAGATAGCGCCCGTCTTCCCCTCTCACTAATGCCGCGTAGTGACCCACGTTCCAATGCACGACAGCCGGCAAGATAATTTTGGCTCCTGGACTGCGTTTAGCCATTTGAAATTTCATGCCCAACGCGCCCGCCAAATCCACAACTTGGACGAGCGACATGCCGTTGGATGTTGAACGGGAATCTTGAATTTTGGAATTGAAAGCATCGGCTGGATTTTGAGACGCACGGATTCGATCCAATGCCATCGGCCCACAACGGAAAGCCAGTCCCGGGCTGTTTTGCATCAGCCACAGACCCTGCTTGGCACCCCTCAGTTTTTCCGTGGCGGGGCCGTGGAGTTCCCGACCCTCAAGTTCCCGAAAGAGCGGTTCAAGCCGCTCGTATCGTCCTACGCGCG
>SCTL01000217.1 GCA_004297495.1 Verrucomicrobiota bacterium | reverse complement strand
CCCAAGCCGGCCCAGTCGCCGGAGGAAATGGAAAATCTTTCGCCGCGCGAACGGGAGATTCTCGAACTGCTCGCCCAAGGATTTCCGGACAAGGAAATCGCCGATCGTATCGGAGTCAAACACGGCACGGTGCGATGGCACTTGCAGCACGTCTATGAGAAACTCCACGTGCGTTCCCGGACCGAAGCCGTGTTAAAATTCCGTTCTGCGAAGACGGAGTAGCCGCTTCCCAACTCAAGGATTCGTGGCAAGTCCTGGTCGGCTAACCGGGCTGATCCCCTGTCATTACCGACTCTCGTTCCAGCCGGTCCAAGCCCTGCACATTTGTCCAGCTAGACGGAACAAAGCATCTGGCGTTGAATCACCGCAGTTCGCCTAGACCGAATAACTAGACATGACGCATAATAATTTTTCGCAAACGAATTCCAATCGCGCCGCCGGCGGCGTTTCCCGAGAGTCTGCCCCGCACAATGATGAACTCATCCAGCGTTCAAGCCTTTACCGCGAGTTCATGGCCGAGCGCGAAGAGGTGCTCAAACACAAGTGGATCGAATCCGAGAAGGCTGGCTACGACATCGGCTTTGAACGCGCCTTGGTGGACTGGGTGGTCAACCACCGCGCGAAGTGGCGCCAAGACCGGCAGTCTCGCCTCGCGCTGTCCTGCGCGTTCAATTGACGCGGCGGCGGACCGCGAAGTCCCAAGCGGCCCGGCCTGCACCGTCCTGCCCTTCCAAAACTTTCCCGCGAACAATAATCGGCACACCACCTCATGTTGGACACAGTAGATTTTAATTTCCCCGAACCGAACCGTCCAGTTCTCCGCGCCCGGCACAAGGGCGTGGCCGGCAGCCTGCGCTTCCTGCGCGCCCGCTGGCGCGATCCGATCAAAGTCCGCGATCTCGTGAAAGCATCGGGCATGTCGCGCCGTGGCTTTTTCAAGGCGTTCACCCGGCACGTCGGCATGATGCCGAAGGATGCGCTGCGCAACTTGCGCCTCGAACACGCGCGCACCCTGCTCGCCGCGTCGAATCGCCGGCTCTCGCTCGTCGCCCAACTCTGCGGGTATGAGAAGGCCAATAGTTTCCTCGTCGCCTTCAAACGCGAAACCGGTCTTTCCCCCAGTCAATTCCGTCAGCGACACCGGCAAAGCAAACGCACCGCCCGCTCCGCCGCCGCGCCGCGATAATTCATTTTGAATCCGCCGCGAAACCGGTTACTTATCTCGCCGTTGATTTTGAACACGACGAGACCAAGTGAAACCGACTGACCTGCGGGGCATCCTGCAATACATTCCGCGCTTCCGCGAGAAGACCTTCATCCTCGCGCTCGACGGCGCCATCGTCACCGACGAAAACTTCGCCAACATCCTGCTGGATGTCGCGGTGCTCCGCTCGCTGAACATCCGCGTGGTGCTCGTTCACGGCGCGTCGGCACAGATTAAATCGCTCGGCACGGAACAAAAACTTGCGCCGTCCGATCTCGACGGCACGGGCATCACCGACGCCAACACCCTCAAGCTCGCGCTCACCGCCGCGAATCGCTTGACGCACGAAATTCTCGAGGGCCTTTCCGCCAACGATCTCCGCGCCGCCACGACCAACGCCATCATCGCGCATCCGATGGGCATCATTCAGGGCGTGGATCATCAATTCACGGGCCGCGTCGAGCGCGTGGACGTGGAGTTGCTCCAGACGTTGCTCGCGCAAGGCATCGTGCCCGTGATTCCGCCGCTCGGCTTTGATGGCGACGGCAAAACGTATCGCGTCAATTCCGACGCCGTGGCAGTTTCCGTGGCCGAGGCGCTCAAGGCGATCAAACTCATCTACATCACCGGCGCGGACGGACTGGCCGTCAAGGGCGAGATCATCCGCCAATTGATCGTCGGCGACCTGGAAGAATTATTGCAGAAACATCGCGGCGATTTTCCCGTCGAAACCGTTTCCAAAGCCCAGCACGCCGCTCTCGCCTGCCGCGCGGGCGTGCAGCGCGTCCACATCATCAACGGTCGCGTGGACGAAGGCTTGCTGGCGGAAGTGTTTTCCAACGAAGGCATCGGCACGCTCATTTACGCGAACGAGTATCAGCAAATCCGGCCCGCGAAGAAGAAGGATGTGCGCGCGATCCAGGTGCTGACGCAGAAAGGCGTGGAAGCGGACGAACTCGTGAAACGCAGCCGCGCGAGCATCGAGAAGACGCTGGGCGACTACTACATTTTCGAGATTGATAAGAACCCGGTCGCCTGCGTGGCACTGCACGTTTTTCCCGAACAGAAGAAGGGCGAACTGGCCTGCCTTTACGTCAGCGCGTCCCACGAGAACCAAGGCATCGGACGCAAGCTGATTCAATTCGTCGAAAGCAAGGCACGCGAAATGGGACTCGCGGAACTCATCACGCTCTCGACGCAGGCGTTCACCTACTTCCAATCCAAAGGCGGCTTCGCGGAGGGTACGCCCGACGATCTGCCGCCGTCACGCCGCGAGAAATACGATCAGAGCGGCCGCAAGTCGAAGGTGCTGGTGAAGAAACTCAAATAAGCGTCCCGCGCATTCGCACCGCCATGACGTCACGCAAACTGTTTCTGATTGGCGCGCTGATTGGAATTTGTCTCCTGTCACTGGTCGCGTGGGTGATGCTTGCCCCACCGGGAAATCCCGTCGCCTTGATCCGTGTCGTGGACGCGAAAGGAAATCCGATTGCGGGAGCAGTTATCACCCCCGATGGTTTGCGTCCCAAATCCGGGCCATACTCGTCTGGCCATTACGGCTGGCAGGGAAATTTGAATGGCGTTTCAAACGCTCCGGCCCTGACGGATGCGGACGGTTACGCGCGCGTTCCATATCCGCAATTCGTCTTCGAGCGGATTGAGACAGGCCAGATCAGTTTTTCAGTCCGCCACCCCGATTACGTTTCTGACCGGCCGTTTCGCGAGGTGGCGAGTAAGCCACCCGCGCACGCACCATGGAAGGTGTGGGGGAATTATCTGTGGAGTCGCATCCGGGCCGTCAAGCTCATCGCTGTCACCGACCCGGTGGTTTTGAATCGGGGCGCGGTCGTCAAACTGTCCCTGGCTGGCGATGACCCACGGCTGAACTCCGGCCAATTGTTCGCCCAAGTCTCCGGCGTGTGGAATTTCAGGAATGGATTTTGGACACGCATCGAGTCAGGAACGATCATCGCGCGTGGCGTGCCAACGGGCCAACGGGAGCTGCGCGCCTTCCTCGCCGCCACCAACGGCACCGTTCGGTTCAGCGAGGTGATGACGATTGACGCCATCGCGGGACAAACGAATACGTTGGCCATGCAACTGCATCCCGGCGTGTCGCTGCGCGGAGAACTCGACTCCACCGTCCCGCGCCCCGTGACGAACGGACGCGTCATCGCGCAAATCACTCCGTTTGGATCGCGGCCCGCGGATTCTCCGCCGTTGTGGCACGTGTTCACTGCAATCAACGCCGATGGTTCGTTCGCCTTCAACTCCCTGCCGGACGGAGATTTGGAAATTGTCGCGCTCTGCGACGGATTCGTGAGCACGAACGGCCCTTCGACTTTTCGCGGCATGCGCTTTCCGCAGAAACATCAAATCAACTCGAACGACCTGACGATCACCATCGGCATGGAACCGACAGCGTGTCTCGAAGTTCGCGTGCAGGATGACAAGGGCAAACCGCTTTCGGGCGCGCACGTTTCCACCTGGCCCAATGTCCAATACGGCGGCTGGTCCTCCACGATTCTTGCCAGCGATTGTTACAACACCATGGACGCTTACGAGACGCTACAAAGGACGGGCAAAGCTCCGCGCTGGCGCACTACGGTGTCCAGCTTTGAAGGAGAAACCGATGCTTCCGGCGCGGCCATGCTGCGGAACTTGCCGGTCGAGACCCGGGCCTTCACGGTGGAACACACCAATTTTTACCTTCCCGCCGTTAGCGACGGCTCCGGCCGAAAAATTCGCGAAACGCGAATCACGCTGACTCCGGGAACGACCAACCACTCCACCGTACAGCTTGAACTGCGGAACCAGTCAGCGATTACTCACTATTGAACCGAGGAAATTCGGGATCAACCACAGTCTCTCTCTCGCCACTGCTTCACTCAAGCCGTTCCCGCCCCCCGTAGCCCGTATCCAATTCATGCCAGTGCTCGATGTCCTCCTCGCCGTCTTCCCAGCAGAGAAACACTTCGCGCCCGCCGATGATCGCGGGAAAATCCAGCAGGCCCCGCTCGACGTCCTTGAGTTGAATCTCACGGCGCTGAAATTCCGCGAGCACGCTTTGCAAGGCTGCCAGGGTGCGCACCCAGTCGTTCACGAGATTTCCGCCGAGGTCCTGACCGTCCGTGAACATGCCGTTGAGCCGTTTCTCGTCGCGCTCCATTTCGCGACGTAGCTCGTTGAGCCGCGCCAGCCACTCGCGCACTTGCGGCAGCAGCGCGCGGGCTTCCTCGCGCGTGTAATGTTTCTGAAAGCGATGGCTCATCAAAACCTTGCCGGCTGAATCGAATTAACAGAACACCCCGCTCCCCGTCCCTCTCCCCATCCGATGGGGAGAGGGTGGCCGAAGGCCGGGTGAGGGGTTTGGCTTTTCAAATCCAAGAATTTACTTTTACGCGAGCGACAAATCACTCCGCCGCCGCGTCGAGTTTCTTCTTCACGGCGTCGTTCGGTTCGAGCTCGATGGATTTCTTCCATGCTTTGCGGGCTTCGGGTAACTGTTTCAACGCAGCATAGATGTCGCCGAGGTGATCGTAAAGCGTGGCGTCCGGCTCTTCGTTTTTCGCCACGGCCTTTAGAATGTATTCGAGCGCGTCATTCAGCCGGCCCTGTTTGAACAGCACCCACGCCATGCTGTCGAGATACGCGCCGTTGTCGGCCTGCATTTTTAATGCGCGGCGGATGTAATCGTAAGCCTGCTCAAGCTTCTCGCCGCGGTCGGCCCAGGTGTAACCGAGATAATTCAACGCCTCGGCAAAGTCCGGCGCGATGCGCAGCGCTTCCTGAAAACACCGCTCGGCCTGCGGCAGGTCGCCCTTGCGCTCGCACGCCGCGCCGAACTGAAAATAAAATTGCTCGTTCAGCCGGTTGGTTTCCGTCGCCTTCGCGATGACTTCCGCCGTGTTGAACTTTTCCACCGCATGATTGAAATCCTTTCGTTCGACGTTCGCCATGGCGTCGAGAAACTCGACAGTGAAAGTCTGGCGAAACCGGACGCGCGAATCGGAAAGCGTGGCCAGCGCGTCGTCCGGCTTGCGCGCCGCGATCTGCGCCGCCGCCAGATCGTAATACGCCTGTTGAAACGCGGGCCGCAGCAGGATGGCTTTCTTGAAGTAGTCAATGGCGTTGGTCCAGGTGCCGCTTTCGGACGCGAGACTGCCGAGCAGGTAGTAAGCCTGCGCGTTCGCGGGTTGCTCCTGCACGATCGCTTCGAGTTGTTTCACGGCGTTGGTGCGGTCGGAGTCGCGCAGAAAAATGTCCGCCAGCCGGCCGCGCAACTGGTCGCGCACCGTCGCCAGGTCACTGAAGTCCGGCAAGAGGCCCTCGTAAATTTGCGCCGCCGCTTTCGTGTCGCCTGCCACGAAAAAATCATCCGCCAGCCGGAGCTTCTGGCGCGGACTCATCGTGTGCGAGCGATCCACCCGCCGCAACACGCCCAGCGATTTGCGATGCACCACTTCGCGACGCGTCGGAAACTGCGAAGCGAAGTTGGCGTAGAGTTCCGCCAGGCCGACCAGAAAATCGTCATCCACCGAATTCTGCCGCGCGGCGAGGTCGAGTGTTTTGAGCGCGTCGTCGGGCTTCTTGGTTTGCAGGTAGTTGAAGTAAAGACCCTGGTACGCGAGCAGCGAATCCGGAAGCTTGCTGATCGCGGCGCGGTTCGCGGCAATCGCGTCGTCCAGCCGATTTTGTTGCGCGTAGATCAATCCGAGTCGCGTAAGCGTTTCGCCCGAGACCTCGGGCCGCTTGGCTGTTCGCTGCAACAACTCGAGCGCCTTCTCCGGTTTTTTTGCGTCGAGCAGCCGGGTGCTGACTTCCAGCGCCAACTCCTCGTTGTCCGGGTCGGCCTGCACCGCCTGATAGAATTCGTCCAGCGCCAGATCGGATTTCCCGTCCAATTCATACGCGATGGCCGTGCCGTAATGAGCGTGGGCCGCGGCGCGCTGTTTTGCCGCGCGATCACTGGACGAAGCGACTTTCGGCAAAGCAGCGTTGGTGGAAATAACTGAAGGTTTCGCCCCCGACGGACTCGTCCCCTGCCCGCTCCGGCAACCGACGAGACACAACCCGCCCAGCAACGTTGCGAACACGATGGAAAAGAAGCGGCGCGTCATGTCGTACAATAATCGAGGCCGGCGACCCGTCGAGCGGGCCGCCGGCTTGTAATGTCTCCAAGCTTTCTTCCGCGGCAGACTACTTCTGCCAGGTGCGCTTCTTGTGACGGTTCAAGCGCAGCTTCTTGCGCCGTTTGTGTTTGTTGATTTTTGCCTTGCGGCGTTTTTTGAGTGAACCCATAGGTTTCGGAAATCAATATACAACTTTGTTCAGCGGATATTCAATAATTCCTTCTGCGCCGGCGGCCTTGAGTTTCGGGATGAACTCGCGAACCACTTTTTCATCCACAATCGTCTCGACGGCCACCCAGCCTTTCAGACTCAAGCCTGAGATTGTCGGGTTGCGCAACGCCGGCAACGCCTTCAGCAGTCCGGCAAGATTTTTCTCCGCGATGTTCATCTTCAAGCCGACTTTGGCTTCGGCTTCAATCGCGCCTTTGAGCAGCATCGCCATCGTCTCGATCTTCTGGCGCTTCCATTTGTCTTTCCAGGCCGTGTGATTCGCAATCAAGCGCGGCGTGGAACTGAGCAACTCATCCACGATGCGCAGTTTGTTCGCGCGAAGCGACGAGCCGGTCTCGGTGACTTCGACAATCGCATCCACGAGTTCGTGCGCCTTCACTTCCGTCGCGCCCCAGGAAAATTCCACCTCCGCCTTCACCCCGTGTTGCTTGAGATATTTCTTCGTGAGATTCACGACCTCGGTGGCGATGCGTTTGCCCTGTAAATCTTTCACTGATTTCACCGGCGAGTTTTCCGGCACGCACAACACCCAGCGCGCGGGCTTGCGCGAGACTTTGCTGAAAAGAAATTCGCCGACCTCGTGGACTTTCGATCCGTTCTCAATGATCCAGTCGTAGCCAGTGATGCCGCAATCGAGATAACCGTGCTCGACGTAGCGGCTGATCTCCTGCGCGCGGATCAGGCGGATCTCCAGCTCCTCGTCGTCCACGTACGGAACGTAGGAACGGCTGCTGACCTGAATGTTGAACCCTGCCTTGGCCATCTTTTGGATGGTGGCATCCTGCAGGCTGCCCTTGGGCAACCCGAATCTCAGCATCGGCTTACTGCTCATAAATCGATTTGCGTTCCTTCAGCGGCGCAGATTCTTCATGCGCGCAGCCGGAATTATCTGCCAAGTCCGGCGCGGCAAAGACAGCTTTATTTTGGCGAAGTTTTCCCTATGTACTCTCCGAGGCGATGTGCATTCTGTTTCAAGGTCGGCGTGTAGCGGATGGTTTACCCGGATTACCACCGTTCGTACGTCCGGTCATTTGGTTGTCTGTCGTGGAAGGAACGTCAGTGTAAACGGACGCTATGCTTGCAAGCGACACAAACGGTGCGCCGATGCGTCTGCTCAAGGAACGCATAAAGTCGAAGCTTGCGCGCGGAGGAATCGTCATTGCCGGACTCGTCCTTGGGCAAATCCTCCTGTACGGACCTTCGCTGGTCGGACGAAAAATCCTCCTTCCTTTGGACACGCTGGCCCGTCCGGGTGTTTATCTCCCCACGACGCCTGAGACCGGGCAGCTTGCACCGCATGACCGAATTCGGGCGGATCTGGTTTACTTTCTTGAACCCGCGCGGCGCTTTGCAGTTTCAGAATGGCATAGCGGTCGCGTGCCAATGTGGACTCCGTATCAATTCTCTGGAGCACCGTTCATCTGGCCGAAGTTTTCACCGTTCTCAATGCTTCAATGTTTAACTGCGTCACCAGTCGTGCTGGCTTGGTCACAACTTTTCGCGGCATTGGTGGCGGGAACTGGCGCGTACTTCTTCTTTCGGCGGGTACTCGGTGTCGGCTTCTGGCCGGCGGCGGTCGCAGCGTGGTGTTATCCGTTGACAGGCTTCTTCGTTTTTTGGCAGGGCTTCCCAACCTGCGGCGCGGTTCATTGGCTGCCGTGGATTTTATTGGCGACGCATGGAGCCGCACGGCAAAATTCTCGTTGGTTCCCCATCTGGTTGAGCCTGGTCACCGGGTTGGTGTTGGTGAGCGGACATTTGGATGTCGCGGCGCAAGTGCTGATTGCCTCGGGGCTATTTGCGATCTGGAGTTTGTACGACGCGTGTCACCCGCAGTGGATCCCGGGCAAGGTGAGGCGCGCTTTGCTGTCGCTGGCGATTGCCTGGCTGTTGGGCTTTTTGCTCGCCGCGCCTCATGTTTTGCCTGCGGTGGAATACGCGCTCTCAGGTGCACGAATGGATCGGCGCGGCACAGGTGAGGAAGAACGTCCACCCGCAGGGTTGTCCGCGTTGCCGCAGATCGTGTTGCCAGATGTTTATGGCACCATGGGTCACGGAAGTTTGTATCTCACAAAGGGCAACCAACTCGAAAGCGCGGCGGCAACCTACGCGGGATTATTCGCGACCCTGGTCCTAGCGCCACTTGCGTGGTATAGCCAACGCCATCGGAAGATCAACCTTTTCCTCGCGCTCATCTCTCTCTTCGCGCTGAGCTGGTGTCTGAATATCCCGGGCTTGGTCGATCTTCTCCGGATCCCGGGCCTGAATCTGCTATCGCACAACCGGCTGGTTTTCATTGCGTCATTCGCCCTGCTCACAATGACGGCTGTGGGGTTGGAAGTTGTGTCGCGTGATGACCTCGTCTGGCGGCCGTGGTCATGGCTTCCACCTGCGGTGCTCTGCGCGTTGTGCGTGTGGTGTTTTCTTCGCGCCAACGGTCTGCCGGAACCGCTCGCTTCCCAACTAGAACAAGCTGTGTCTCACGGCAACCGCATCAGTTGGATCAGCGACCTCGACGGCGTGCGGCAAGCGCAATCTTGGTTTGTCTGGCATTATCGCATTGCCGGAATCTTGTGTGGCACCAGCCTCGTCCTTTGGTGCGGGCTGAGA
>SCTL01000216.1 GCA_004297495.1 Verrucomicrobiota bacterium | reverse complement strand
CCCAGGTTCCGAAACTGCACGCTCCAGGTGAAGTTCGAGTAAACGGGCATATAGAGTCCGCCCGCGCCAAAGTCTGCGGTGGTGAACAGCATGGTCGAACGCGCGGTCGGCCCGCCAATGCTAAACCAGCCGCTATCGAAGAAATTGGAACTCGGAGTACTGTAACCGTTGAACGGGGAGCCATCGTTCAAATAAAACTTCACGCACGCCTCGGGGGTGCCCGCAAAGCTGATCGGGCTGGCGGTGTTGGTGCCGTAAAACTCGAAGGAGAAATCCGTCAGATAACGATCCGTCCCGGCGAGAATGATTTCATCGCCCAGTTCGTTCCCGCCCCAGGCGAAGCGCGTGACCAAGTCGTTCGTGGAATTGTTGTAGATCACCGTCGCGCGCGCGCCCGTTATGGATAGAAGAACCCAGACGGCAACTCCTACACCACGGGTGAGGCGCATTAAATTGGTTTTCATATCTTGTCGCACTGCCAGCAAATCGCTTCCGACTTCGATTGCGTTATACCCTAGTTATTCACAGGCAAAGTTGTCAACGGTTTTCTATCCCCGGCAGTTCGCAAATCGCCCCCGGAACCAGCCTGCTCGCCGGAGACGCGCCGGGCTCTACCTCGGCCGCTCGGGCAAGACCGGACGAACCTGAACAGCCCGATACGCCGCCGTCGTGGACCAACAACACAGCCCCAGCGGCCGGGACAATTCGATCTCTCCGGGCCGTAACGAGACTTTCCGGCCGGCAATCACCGCGTCCACCACCTTTTTCTGCTCGATCCACGCTTCGACTCGTTGCTCCGTGACACGCAACTGAACGTGATACCACCGGCCTGATTCAAACTCCACAATCTGGGTCGTCTCGTTTTCCGAAGCGTCCTCATCATCCAGGCTCGATAACCCGACCACCGACCCACCCCATCCGCCCAGGATCAGACTGCAAAACGATTCTCGCACCGGAAACGTCAACCCGCAGAAAAAATCCGCGCCCGAGACGCGCATCGCCTCAAGTGAGATTTCATAATCCACCTTGGCCGCGAAATTCGTCGTGGAAATACCGGTGAACGGCTCGCCCGCCCGGCAGAGAATCATCCCCTGCCCCACCGTCACCTCGCCACCTGCGGAAAAGTCCGTCACCCGCCAGCCAGTCAGACTTTTTCCATCGAACAACGATTGCCAGCCTTCACCCGCAACCGGAGCCACTGGTTGCGCTGCCGCACGAGCCAGAATTTCCTCCTCCGTCGCCGGACGGGCCGGGCGCAGAGTGCGCGGCTCGCTTCCGGGATAAACCCCCGATGGTTTCGAGCGGCTCGATTCACAACCCGTCGCCAGAACCATCGCGCAAAATAACCCGAGACTCAGTCGCGCCACTTTTATATTCATCTCGCCTGCAATTATGCCCAAGCTTCCCGGAAAAATGAATCCGACAAATTACTCTCGCCTGAACTCGCCGTGAACAAACCGCCGCCCAAATTCCTGACCGTTCAAGCCGACGGCGTCACTCTCGCGCTCAAAGTCCAGCCGCGCGCATCGCGCAACGAAATCGGCCCCGCGACGGGCGACGTTCTCCGCATTCGCGTCACCGCGCCGCCCGTGGATGCCGCCGCCAATGCCGCTGTGCTGGAACTGCTCGCTGAAAAGTTGCATTGCCGGCGGGGTGATCTTCAACTGCTTCGCGGCCAGACTTCGCGGCTGAAAATCGTCAAGGTCTTCGGCCTCTCCGCCGGCGAAGTCCTGCGACAACTTAACTCGTGAATCGTTCAGTCAAGCCCCGCAGAATTCGTTCATTGCGGGCGCCAGACAGCCATGCTAACTTGCGCCACTAAAAATGGCTGACGACAACCGACAGAACGACGAGAAGCAGAAGAACGGCGAGTTCCGCGTGCCGCCGCGCACCTGGGTGGTGTGGATCATCATCATTGGCGGGCTCATCACTCTGATGATGATGAAGGAAAAAGTTTCCTCGCCCGGCGAGACTCTCACCGGCTACGAGTTCTTCAAAAAACTCGACGACGGCCTCGTCGCCAGCGCCACCGTCAACTACGGCGCGCAGTCCGCCCTGTTTGAGATCACCGGCAAATATTTCGCCACCGACAAGGACGGCAATCACATCAAAGAAAATGGCGCGGACAAGGAAATCACCTTCCGCACCAAGACCCCGTTGACCGAAAAGATGGCGGACAAACTTTATGCGCACGCGAACATCCAGGCCAAGGAACCGAACGCGCTGCTCTGGAGCCTCGGCTATCAACTCATTTTCTTCGTCGGCATCGGCTTGATTCTCTGGTTCGTTTTCATCCGGCAAATCAAGATGGCCGGCAAAGGCGCGCTCAGTTTCGGCAAGAGCAAAGCGCGCATGTTGGCGAAGGAGCGTAACAAAACCACCTTCAAAGACGTGGCTGGCGTCGAGGAAGCCATCGAGGAGGTTTCCGAGCTGGTCGAATTCCTGAAAGACCCGAAAAAATTTCAACGCCTCGGCGGTCGCATTCCCAAAGGTGTGTTGATGATCGGCGCGCCCGGCACGGGCAAAACTTTGCTCGCCAAAGCCATCGCGGGCGAGGCCGACGCCGCGTTCTTCAGCATCAGCGGTTCGGATTTCGTGGAAATGTTTGTCGGCGTGGGCGCGAGCCGCGTGCGCGACATGTTCGAGCAGGCGCGCAAAAACACGCCCTGCCTCGTGTTCATTGACGAAATTGACGCCGTGGGTCGCAGCCGCGGGCACGGCCTTGGCGGCGGCAACGACGAACGCGAACAAACCTTGAATGCCTTGCTCGTCGAGATGGACGGGTTCGACACGCAGGAAGGCATCATCATCATCGCGGCGACCAACCGGCCCGATGTGCTCGACCCCGCGCTGCTCCGACCGGGACGTTTTGACCGTCAAGTCACCGTAAATCTTCCCGACGTGCGCGGACGCGAAGCGATTTTGAAAGTTCACGCTCGCAACGTGAAGCTGATGCCCGAAGTTGATCTCTCGATCATCGCGCGCGGCACGCCCGGCTATTCCGGCGCGGAACTGGCGAATCTGCTGAACGAAGCCGCGTTGCTCGCTGCCCGCACGAATAAAAAAGGCGTGGGCATGAAGGAACTCGAAGAAGCCCGCGACAAAGTGCGCTGGGGCCGCGAACGCCGCAGCATGGCGATGAGCGACGAAGAGAAGCGCGCCACCGCCTGGCACGAAGCCGGCCACGCGCTCGTCAACGTGTTGCTCAAGCACACGCACCCGTTGCACAAGGTCACGATCATTCCGCGCGGTCGCGCACTCGGCGTGACGATGTCGCTGCCGAAGGAAGACGTGCTCAACATGCGCAAGAAGCAGGCGATTGACACGATCATCATGACGATGGCCGGACGCATCGCCGAGGAATACGTCATTGACGATATTTCCAGCGGCGCGGCGATGGACATTCAACAGGCCACCTCCCTCGCCAAGGCGATGGTGATGCACTGGGGCATGAGCGAGAAACTCGGCAACGTGCTTTACGGCGAGAGCCAGGAATATGTTTTCCTCGGACGCGACATGATGCGCTCCAAGGATTACAGCGAACAGACGGCGCAGGAAATTGACACCGAGGTCAAGCGCATCATCGAGGAAGCGAACCGCACGGCGAAAGAACTCATCGCCACGCACCGCGACAAACTCGAAATGATCGCCAAAGCGCTGCTCGAATTCGAAACGCTCGACGGCACACAGGTTGAGGACATCATTCGCACCGGGACCTTCACCCCGCCACCCAAGCCGCCCGAGAGCACACCCATGATGGGCGCGCCCGCCGGTACGCCGTTGCCCGAAACGCCGCCCAAGCCCGCGCCGCCGCATCTGCCCGGTCTGGGCACGCCCGCGCCCGCGCCGGCGACGTAACCGGACTTCGCGCGCTATGGACCTGCCATTCGTTGCAGATGGAGCGCAGCGGCTGCTACAGGCGCGCGAGGAAAAGCTGCGCGAAACGATTCGCGAAAAATATTCCACTGAACTGTCTCAAGCCGCTCCGGCGAAACGCGCCGCGTTGCGGCTGAAAAATGGAGCAAGAATTTCTTCGCGAACGAAAATCCCTGCCTAGACCTTCGCCGCACGTACTCTTCCTTGGTGCTTGAATTCAAGCGACCGCCAAAGCGCCAACATTGACGGCTTACACTTCGCTTCGCTACGCTGCCGCATGATTATTGCGCCTTCGCTGCTTGCGGCGAATTACGCACAGTTCGGCAAAGATGTCCTCCGCGCCAACAAGTCCGGCGCGGAGTGGCTGCATCTGGACATCATGGACGGCCACTTCGTGCCAAACATTTCCTTCGGGCCACAGGTGGTGAAGACGCTCCGTCCACTGTCGAAACTTTTTTTCGACGTGCATCTCATGTGCTCGAAGCCGGAAATCCTCCTCGAACCCTTCGCCAAAGCCGGCGCGGACGAAATCATCATTCACGTCGAACTCGGCGACGCCGTAGCGCCGTTGATCTGGAAAATCCGTTCGCTCGGAAAAAAAGTCGGCCTCGCCGTGAATCCGCCCACGAACATCGCGCTCGCCGAACCGTTCCTCGAACAGATTGATCTGCTGCTGGTGATGACGGTGAATCCCGGTTTCGGCGGACAGGAATTCATTCACGAGTGTCTGCCGAAAATCCAGCAAGCCGACGCGTGGCGGCGCGAGCGAAATCTTTCCTATCGTCTCGAAGTGGACGGCGGCATCAACAACCAGACCGTCGGCGAATGTGCGCGCGTCGGCGCGGACACGTTCGTGGCCGGCACGGCGCTGTTCGGCAGACCCAACATGAAAGCCGCCGTCGCCAAGATGCGGAAGATCGCGGAGGCCAACGATCCGGCGCTGGCGGATTTGAAAGTTTGACGCGCTGGAAAAAATCCGGTTGCCGCCCGCGCCGGGGTCGGTCAAGTTAAGTCACAACAGAATCAATCACGATGCTCGCGCAATATCTCGACAAAGCGATGGAATTGGCTCGATACGAAATCATCGAGGGTGAAGCAGCGTACTGGGGTGAGATTCCCGGCTTTCAAGGCGTCTGGGCGCGACACAAGACCCTGCCCGGCTGCCAGCGCGAATTGCGCGAGGCGTTGAGCGACTGGATCGCCTTCCGGCTGCGCCGTGGACTGGAGATTCCGCGCGTTGGCCGGCTGAACCTCAATCGCATTGGCGAGCCAGCCCATGCCTAAACTCCCGCCGGTTTCCCGGAGAAAATTCGTCCAACGATTGCGCGAACTGGGTTTCGAGGGACCGTTCGTCGGCGGAAAACACGCGCAAATGGTCCGCGGCAACCTTACGTTCATCATTCCCAATGAACACGAGTCAGACATCGGCCCGGGATTTCTCTCACGCCTTTTGAAGCAAGCCGGCGTGTCTCGCGATGAATGGCTGCATAAATAGAGAATCATTTCATGTCCCAAATCAAATTCGGTACTGACGGTTGGCGCGCGGTCATCGCCGAAGATTTCACTTTTGCCAACGTCGCACGCGTGGCGCAGGCCACGGCGGACTATTGGAACGCAAATCCAGTTTCAGGCACGGAGAAGAAAGTCGTAGTGGGCTACGACCGGCGGTTTCTCTCCGATCAATTCGCGCGCTGCTCGGCGGAAGTTTTCGCCGGAAACGGATTTCAAGTCGTCCTCACACCCGAGCCAACGCCGACGCCATCGGTTTCCTATGCCGTGAAAGCGTTGGGCGCGGTCGGCGGCGTGATGATCACCGCCAGCCACAATCCGCCCAGCTTCAACGGCTTCAAACTCAAGTCGCACTACGGCGGTTCATCCGATTCGACCACCTGCGCGGCGGTGGAATCTTTTCTGGACCGCAATCCAGTTTCCAAACTCGCTTTGCCCGAAGCGATCAAAGCAAAGCGCGTGATGGTGAAAGACGTGCGTCCCGCACATTACTCCGCGCTGAAAAAACTGGTGGACTTCAAACTCATTGCGAAATCGAAACTGCGTTTCGCGCACGAGGCGTTGTTTGGTGTGGGCGCAGGCTGTTTCGAGCAATTGCTCGCGGGCACCACTTGCAAAGTCACCACACTAAACGCCGCGCACGATCCGTTGTTCGGCGGCATCAATCCCGAGCCGATTGAAAAAAACTATGCGCGCAGTCAGGCATTTCTCCGCAAGCATCCACACGATCTCTGTCTCGTCACCGACGGCGACGCGGACCGCGTGGGCGGCATGGATGGCCGTGGCAATTATCTCACCACGCACAGTTTGATCTGTTTGCTGCTGCATCATTTCTACGCGAACCGCCGCGGCAAAGGCCGCGTGGTGAAGGCGCTCACCACGACTTCGATGGTGGACAAAATGTGCGCCGCCTACGGTCTGCCGCTCGTGGTGACGGGCGTGGGCTTCAAATATATCTGCGCCGAAATGCTGAAGGGCGACGTGCTGCTCGGCGCGGAGGAAAGCGGCGGCATCGGCTTCCCCGGCCACATCCCCGAGCGCGACGGCATCGCGGCGGGTTTGATGTTGCTGGAGATGCTGGCGGTCGAGCGCGTCTCGCTCAACAAGCTGCTGGCCAAACTCGAAAAAGAATTCGGCCCGCATCGCTACGAACGCATTGATACGCATTTCCCGTTGGAGAAGCGGCCGTTGCTCATGGATTTCCTGAAGAGCAATCCGCCGGCGAAGTTGCTGAAGTCGCCTTTGAAGGAAGTGCAGTCGTTCGACGGCGTGAAATTCATCGCTGAAGATTCCTCGTGGCTCATGTTGCGTGGCTCGGGCACGGAGCCGATCCTGCGCATCTACGCCGAGGCTGGAACGCAAACCAACGCCGCGCGATTGGTCCGCCTCGGCGTGGAACTGACGAAGCAAGTTTGAGTTATTGATGGAGCGCGACCGGTCCCCGGTCCCAGCGAGAAGTGCGCTCCAAGATTCCCGAGACTTTCAATGCCTGACTTCTGCCGTGAGTGCTGCGGGCCTGGACGGCCCGCGTTCCGCCGGTTCACACCGCAAAGGGCGCGTGGCGCAGAATGATGGTTGAAATGATCGGCGGGTTTCGGATACTTCCCACCTCCAATTTATGAAACTATTCGATCTCAACGGCGAAGTGGCGGTGGTCATCGGCGCAACCGGCGTGCTCGGCGGCGCGCTGGCGGAAGGCCTGGCGGAAGCTGGCGCAAAAGTGGCCGTGCTCGGTCGCAACGCCGAACGCGGCGAGGCGCGGGTCAAAGCAATCCAGGTCAAGGGCGGCAAGGCGGCGTTCTTTTCCTGCGACGCGTCTTCGCGCAGCAGCCTCGCCGAAGCGCACAAAAAAATCGAGGCGACGCTTGGCGCGCCGACGATTCTCGTCAACGCCGCCGGCGGCAACGATCCCAAAGTTACCGTCACGCCGGAAAATCCGTTCGAGAAAATTCCGCTCGAAGCGCTCAATGCCAACTTCGACCTCAACCTCATCGGCGGCGCGTTCCTGCCCTGCCAGGAATTCGGCCCGGGCATGTGCCAGCGCGGCAGGGGCAGCATCATCAACATCGCCAGCGTCTCCGCGCACCTGCCGCTCTCGCGCGTGGTGAGTTATTCCGCCGCGAAAGCCGCCGTGTTGAATCTCTCGCAGTTTCTCGCGCGCGAGTGGGCCACCAAAGGCGTGCGCGTGAACACGATCACGCCGGGCTTCTTTCCCGCCGAACAAAACCGCAAGCTGCTTTTCAACGACGACGGCTCGCCGACGGCGCGCACGAAAGCGATCTGGGGTCACACGCCGATGAACCGTTTCGGCGAATCGCAGGAACTCATCGGCGCATGTGTGTTCCTCGCCGCGAGCAAAGCCAGTTCGTTTGTGACCGGCACGGACATCCGCGTGGATGGCGGCTACTTGAGCCAGACCATCTGATCTTCAACCACGAATGAACCCGAATGGACACGAATTAGTTCTGTCATTCGTGTTTATTTGTGTTCATTCGTGGTTTAATTTTCTTCCATGAACCTCATCTCCAAATCCGCTTTTCCCGGCAAGCTGACGGACGCGCAGGTCGCCGAAGTCGTCGCGCAGGCGCTGCCGGCGTCAGATTATCGCGGCAAAAGGATTTTGCTGATCGTGCCGGATCACACGCGCACCGCACCGGTTGGACTATTGTTCAAAACCATTTTCCAGCAGATCGGCGAGGCGACGAAAGAGTTGGATGTGCTCGTTGCGCTCGGCACGCATCCGCCGATGAGCGAGGAGGCGATTTGTCATCGGCTGGAAATTTCCGTCGAGCAACATCGCCACGAGTTCAAGAAAGTCCGCTTCTTCAATCACGAATGGGACAATCCTGCCGCGTTGAAGGAAATCGGCGCTCTCACTTCCGCCGACGTGAAGGAACTCACCGGCGGATTGTTTTCGATGGACGTGCCCGTCGAGATCAACAAGCTGGTTTTCAATTACGACCAGATCATCATCGTCGGGCCGGTGTTCCCGCACGAAGTGGTCGGCTTCTCGGGCGGCAACAAATATCTTTTCCCCGGCGTGGGCGGGCCGAAGATTTTGAATTTCTTCCACTGGCTTGGCGCGGTGGTCACCAACCCGATGATCATCGGCAGCAAATGGACGCCCGTGCGCAAGGTGGTGGATCGCGCCGGTGCGCTGGTGAAGGTGGACAAACTTTGCTTTTGCATGGTTGTCGCACCGGACAAGACGCTGGCAGGACTTTGCGCCGGCACGCCCGAGGCGGCGTGGGACGCCGCGAGTGAACTCTCGCGGCAAATCCACATCATTTACAAAGACGCGCCGTTCAAGACCGTGCTCTCAAACATGCCGCCGATGTATGACGATCTCTGGGTCGCCGGCAAAGGCATGTATAAACTCGAACCGGTGGTGGCCGACGGCGGCGAACTCATCATTTACGCGCCGCACGTGACGGAGATTTCGGTCACGCACGGAAGAGTCATCGAGGAAATCGGCTATCATTGCCGCGATTATTTTTTGAAGCAGTGGGACAAGTTTAAGAGTTATCCGTGGGGCGTGCTGGCACACTCGACCCACGTTCGCGGCATCGGCGTGATGAACAACGGCACGGAGAAATGCCGCGTGCAGGTGACGCTCGCAACCGGCATTCCGGAAGCGATCTGCAAGAAAATCAACCTCGGCTATCGCGATCCGAAGACGATCCGGTTGGAGGATTTCCAAAACCGCGAGCACGAAGGCGTATTGTTCGTGCCGAAAGCCGGCGAGATGCTCTATCGCTTGAAGAATCCACCGGCTTGGTCCGCGCGGTGATTCCTCTGGTCGACCACTTTTAGTCCTGCCTGGGCGGGGATTGCGTGGTCGGTTGCGAAGTTGACTGCGGGATCGGAAACACCTCATCAAACTGCGCGTCGCTGAATTTCACGGCCAGTTGCACGCCGGACAGTCCGTGCTCGCGCGCAAAATCCATTGCCCGTTGCGAGTGTTGAAAGTCGTGTGCCTCGTGTGGATTGGCCGTCCAATTCCCCAGACTGCGCAGGTAAAGCTGAGTTCGTATATGCTGAAGCAACATCTTCATCGGACAAAAATCTCTGGGTTTCGCACTACCCGTCGGTCCGCTCCGCTCCCCGGCCGCGCACCGAACGCGAAGCGACCTTAGCGCAGGTGCCGAAGGCAGGGAAGGTTTATTCCGCGGAAACAACCCGGACACCGGCTGCGGCAGCGCATGACGGCAGGCTACGGTCAAACCCTGACGAAACCACCCGGGCGCAGACTGGTGCCGGCGGTGGGACTCGAACCCACACGACCCTTTCAGGTCTCGGGATTTTAAGTCCCGTGCGTCTGCCATTTCGCCACGCCGGCAATCCTTTCAACGCGCTCAAAGTCTCAAAAGCCGCGCACGCGCGCAAGCTGCCGATGCACCGAGTTGTTCGCGAACCGGCTCGTGCTTCCACCAGAATGACTCCCCGAACGGGTAATGGACGCGTCTTCGCAGTTCGTGTTAAGTAATGCGCAATCATTCAACGTGGACGAACTTGAAACTTTCATGAATCGTATTTCTCTCCGCTGGCGTTTCAACCCGTGCCAGAGAATTCACGCCGCACTTCACAGGTTTGCCGCGCGTTGCAGCCATTCTTTTCTTCCCGCCTTCGTTTTGTGTCTGGTGTTCTTTCTCATGACCGAACAAAGGTCTCCTGCCACGCCACCCGCCGGCTATTATCTCGTGTGGTCGGATGAATTCAGCGGCTCGTCGCTCGACTCGAGCAAGTGGGGCTACTGGAGCGGCGGCTATCATGACGCCGTCAACACCGGCAGCGCCATCTCGGTGAGCGGAGGACATCTGACGATCACCACTTACACTTCCGGCGGCACGCATTACACGGCCATTCTCGAATCGCGAAATAAATTCCATCCGCGTTACGGATTCCTGGAGGCGAGCATTGACTACAACGACTCCGCCGGCATGTGGTCCGCGTTCTGGCTGCAAGCCGATCACGAGGACGATTGCCCGTATCAATCCCGCTTCCTCGGTAATCCCTTTTACGCCGGCTCGGAAATTGACGTGTGCGAACATCGCAGCCAGGACAGCAGTGGCAACAACATCAGCGGCGGCGTCAACACTTACATCCACTACGACGGCTACTCCGGTTACTGCGCGGGCTGGGGCACGACGGTCGGCCCGAGCCCGAATCCCTACGGCAGCGGGTTGAACAGCGGCTTTCACACGTATGGCTTGCTGTGGAATTCCGGCGGCTCGCAATTTTACATTGATAACGCTTGGCAATACTCGACCAGTTCCGGCAACTCCGGCACGCCCGAATGGATTCTCCTGAGCAGCATCGTGGACGGGTCGAGCTGGGCCGGCGGAATTCCCAGCGGCGGCTACGGCGCGCTCGGCAGCAGCGGCACGAAAATGGTCGTGGACTACGTACGCTACTACGCACCGACGAATCAGGTTTATTGGAGCGGCGCGAGTTCGAGTTACTGGACCAACTCCGCCAACTGGATCGCCAGCCGCATTCCACAACCGAACGAGGAAGTCTGCTTCTCCACACTTTCCGCCGCTGACAGTTGCAATCTCGGCACCAACTTCTCCGTGCGCAAACTCGTCTTTCTCGACGGCACATTCACCATCAACGGCAGCACGCTCAATCTCGGCAGCGGTGGCGTGGACGTGGCCTCGACCGGCGGCGGCGTCACCTTCAACTCCGCTGTGAATCTCACCGCCAATCAAACCTGGCACGTCGGCCCCGACCGCACGCTCACGATGGCAGGTTCACTTTCCGGCACAAATTCGCTCACGAAAGACGGCTGGGCTACGCTAGTCCTCTCCGGCAACAACAGCAACTTCACCGGCACGCTCAACGTGGACACCGCCAGCAGCAGCAGCGACGACGGTGTGGTGCGAATCAAAAACTCCGCGTCCATCTCCAACGTCGCGTCGCCGATTTGGATTCGGAACAACAACAGCGGCACCTCGCGGCTCGATCTTGACGGCACTTCCGGCAATCTCGTCATTACCAAAGACATCTCCCTCGCCGCACGCAACGCCTCGACCTCCGCTATTCGCAATCAGGCCGGCAGCAACACGCTTTCCGGCAATCTCCTCCTCGCGGTCGGCGGCGCAAATTACTGGATCGAGTGCGACGGCGGCACGCTGAACCTCGCTGGCCTTCTTCCCGCCAGCACGCCGGGCAGCGCGCGCACACTCACGTTTTTGGGTGACTCACCCACAATTGTTTCCGGCACGATTCAGAACGGCACCGGCGGCGGCACGGTCAGCGTGCAAAAGGCCGGCACGGGCACAGTCTCGCTCGAAGGCAACAACACGTTCACCGGCTCGCTCTACGTGGACAGCAACTCCACGACCGACAACGACGGCGTGCTGAAGCTCAAATCCAGCGCCGCCGTCTCCAGCGCGTCGTCGCCGATTTCCATTCGCAACAACACCGGCGGCAGTTCCACGCTCCAACTCGATGGCAGCGGTGGAAACATTTCCCTGTCGCAAGCCCTCTCGCTCGCCGGTCGCAACGTCAGCGTCCCCGCGATTCAAAATCTTGCGGGCAGCAACATGCTGGCTGGTGGCGTCACGATCACCGTTGGCGGTTCGGACTATCGTTTCCAGTCCGACGCCGGCACGCTCGCGCTCGGCGGCACGATCACCTCCTCGGCGAGCGGCACGCGCACGCTCACGTTTCAGGGCGCAGGAAATCATTTGGTCGCCGGCCAGATTCAAAACGGCAGCGCGACCGTGGGCTTGATCAGAACAAATTCCGGCACGCTCATGCTCGCGGGCAACAACACCTTCTCTGGCCCGACGCTCATCGCCGGCGGCAAACTCACGTTATCCGGCACAGCTTCGATGGCGAACTCAAGTTCGATCACCGTGAACAGCGGCGCGACGTTCGACGTTTCGCAACTCACCGGCACGTTCACACTCGCCGCGAATCAAACTCTCGGCGGTGTGGGCGCTGTCATCGGCAACGTGAACACGACGAGCACTGCGAAGATCAGCCCCGGCCTCAGCGCGGGAACGCTGACCTTCTCGAACAACCTCACGCTCGGCGGCGGCGTGACGAACTTCTTCGAGTTGACCACCAACGTCACCGTCGGCGCGGGCGTGAACGATCTGATCGCCGTCGCCGGCGATTTGAATCTGTCCGGTACGAATGTGATTCAGATCACGCCCGTCACCGGCAGCCTCACCAACGGCCGCTACACCGTTGTCAAATACGCCGGCGCGCGCACCGGCGGCGCGACGAATTTCATCGTCACCTTCACCGGCTTCGCGCCCGTGGCGACCCTGACGGTGGACGATTCCGTGACGAACGAGATCGGACTCGTGGTCGTTTCCAATCCGCAAAATCTCATCTGGCTCGGCGACGGCGCGGCGAACAAATGGGACGTGGCCACGAGCAGCAACTGGCTCAACGGAGTCGTGCTCGACGACTTCAATCCTGGCGACAATGTGACCTTCGACGACACAGCCACGAACCGCACGGTGAACCTGACGCTCGGCGTGATCCCGAACTCGATCACGGTGAACTCGACGGGCAATTACGCTTTCAGCGGCGTCGGCAAAATCACCGGCGCGACCGGCCTGGTGAAAAATAATTCCGGCACGGTCACGATGCTCACGACGAACGACAACTCCGGCCCGACCACAATCAACGGCGGCACATTACAGCTTGGAAACGGCACCGCCGTTGGCGTGCTCGGCCCGGGCGCGATCTTTGACCACGGCACGCTCGCCTTCAATCACTCGGTCACGCTGACCAACGCCAACAACATTTCCGGCAGCGGCGGGCTGGCGAAGTCCGGCTCCGGCACGCTCAACCTCACGGGCGCGAATTCCTATTCCGGCGGCACGATCGTCAGCGGCGGCATTATCAACCTCAGCGCCAACACGGGACTCGGCACCGGGCCCTTGCTCGTCACGAACTCCGGCCAGCAAGTCACGATTGTCGCGGGCTCGGCTTTCACGAATGACATCGTCATTGGCGGCCCGGTCGGCATCGTCGGCACGGGCATCATCAAAGGCCCAGCCTCCGGTTCCGCTACACTCAGCGGCGCGATTACTTTCTCGACCATCACACCGAACGGCGGCACGACGACCAACGGCGGCGCGTTCGACGGCGGAAACACGAGCGGCGGCTTGATCGTCACCGGCCCGATGACTTCGCTCGCCGGCGGCGGCATTCACCTGCGCGCGAATCGCGCCGTATTCTCCGGCGGCGGCGACTACAAACTCTTCCTTGATTCCGGCACGACGGTGCTCGGCGCGAACGACGGACTCGCGACCAACGCCGTTTTGGAAATCGGTTCGTCAGCCGCGGCCACGTTCGATCTCGCCGGCTTCAATCAAACGCTCAACGGTCTGCAAAAGAACACCGCCAACGGGGCCACGGTCGGCAACAGCAGCACGGTGAGCAATTCCACGCTGACAGTTTCCGGCGTTACTTCGAACACTGCGTTCACCGGCGTCCTGCAAGACACGCTCGGCAGCGGCACGCGAAAATTAAATCTCACCGTCGCGGCGGGCACATTCACGCTCGGCGCGTCGAATATTTTCAGCGGCGACACCCGGCTCGCGGGCGGCACGCTGGTCATCACCAACGCCCACGCGCTCCGCAACAGCACCCTTGATCTGGAGTTCGATGACACGGGCCTGTTGAATTTCGGGGCGCTAACCATTGCGAACGTTGGCAGCATCAAAGGCACGCGCAATCTCGCCCTCACCAACGCCTCCGGCGCGGCGGTCACGCTGGTCATCGGCACGAACGTCAACGTCACGAACATTTTTTACGGCGCGTTCACGGGCAGCGGCAGCGTGACGAAGGCGGGAGCGGGCATGTTGATGCTCGCGGGCAACAACACGTTCACCGGCACGTTGAACGTGGACACGTTCCAAAACTCGTCCGGCAACGATGGCGTGTTGCGGCTCTCCGGCTCGCTCGCGGGAGCGACGGCGATTCAGATTCGTAATCAAAACTCCGCCACCTCGCAACTGCAACTCGATGGCTCGGCCGGCAACCTCAGTCTGCCGCAGCCCGTCACGCTCAACGGTCGCAACAACTCCACGCCCGCCATCGTGAATCTCGCGGGCGACAACACGCTGGCCGGCAACATCACCTTCGGCTCCGGCGGCAACGCTTACACCTATCAGTGCGACGCCGACACGCTGACCTTGAGCGGCATCATCGGCATTCAGTCGCTGACCAGCGTTCGCACGAATACGTTTCAAGGCGGCGGAAATTTTCTCGTCACCGGCGTGATCACGAACGGCACGACCTTCGGCAACGCTGTCGCGAAAAACGGTTCGGGCACGCTCACGCTCGCGGGCACGAACGTTTATTCGGGAATAACGGCGGTCACGAACGGCACGCTCCGCGTCAACGGCGTCATCGGCACGAACACCGTGACGCTGGTGAACGCCACACTTTCGGGCAACGGCGTGATTCGCGGGCCGGTGACGTTGATTGACAGCAGCGTGTTGTCCCCCGGCAATTCTGTCGGCGTGTTGACCGTGAGCAATTCCGTGACGCTGGCTGGAACAACTTTGATGGAACTGAATCGCGGTGGCTCGCCGAACTGCGACCGGCTCGTGACGACTTCCATCACCTACGCCGGCGCGCTGGTGGTCACGAACGTCGGCGCGTTGCTGCAAACTGGAGACACGTTTGATTTGTTCGATTGGACCGGCGCGCGCTCGGGAACTTTCAGCACCGTCACGCTGCCCGCCGGTTACACTTGGAACACGAACAATCTCACCGTGGACGGCACGATCAGTGTGACTGCTGTTGACCCGCCGCCCACGCTGAACTTCATCAACTCGGGCACGAGCCTTCAGTTCAACTGGTCCGGCAATTTCAAACTCCAGGCGCAGACCAACACGCTCGACCCCGGCATGGACGTGAGCGGCGGCTCGTGGGCGGACTATCCTGACGGCGACACCAGTCCTGTAAGCGTGCCGATTGACGCCGCGCAGGAGACAGTTTTCTTCCGGCTGATCCAGAATCCGTAGTGGAACGGGGTTTTGAAGCCAAAATCACCCGTTCGGGTTGTATCCATTGCGTGACGGTTGGTGTAGTTTTTTCCAACATGCTCAAACGGCTTGCGATCATTCGGCTCGTGTTGTTCCTCCCGTTGATTGGCGCGGCGCAAACGCTCGTCGTCACCAACGGCGTGCAGACCTTCCCCGGCTTGACCAACACCACCGTGGTGATGAGCAATCGCTGCGAGTTGCGCATCACCAATTCCGCCAGCCCGCTCTCCGGTTGCACCATCAATCTCAATTCCACCGACGCCTATCTCGTGTTGCCAAACATCAAGCCCTCGGTGGTCGTCTCGACTTACCTCGGCCAGGTGCGCGTGAGCGGCGCGGCGGCGGTGGTGGACAGCAAT
>SCTL01000215.1 GCA_004297495.1 Verrucomicrobiota bacterium | reverse complement strand
CACGAATGGAGACCGCCCGGCTGGTGGTCAGTCCGGCGGCGCCGTATTCCATCTGGCTGGCCCGCACGAAGCTCGAAGTCGCGGCGGCGCAGGCGTTGCGCTTCGAGGTGTTCAATCTGGAATTGCAGGAGGGTCTGGCCGCGTCGTTTGACACCGGACTGGATGCCGACCCGTTCGACGAGGTTTGCGATCATCTGCTCGTGGAAAACGTGGTGGACGGCAGCATCGTGGGGACGTATCGCCTGCAAACCGGCGGCATGGCGGCGACTAATCGCGGCTATTACAGCGCGCAGGAATTTGATTTTTCACCCTACGAAAAGATTCGCGGCGAAATGATCGAACTCGGTCGTGCTTGTGTGCATAAGGCGCATCGCAATCTGGCGGTCCTGGGTTTGCTGTGGAAGGGCATCGCGGATTACGCCTCGGCGCGCGGCGCGCGCTACCTGTGCGGGTGCAGTTCACTCACGGCGCAAGAGCCGGAGATCGGCGCGTCGGCTTACACGGAGTTGTGCCGGAATCATCTCGTGTCGCCGGAGTTTCGGACGCGTCCGCAACCGGCCTACGCCTGTCCGCTCACGCATCTGGCCGAGGAATCGCCCAAGATTCCGAAACTGCTGCGCGCTTATCTGTCCATCGGCGCGAAAATCTGCGGGCCACCGGCGCTGGATCGCGAGTTCAAGACGATTGATTTTCTGACCTTCCTCGATCTCCGGTCACTGCCGCCGCAGGTCCGGGCCAGATTCATGGGGTCGCCCGTCGAGTGATGCGCTCGTTGCCGCGTCTTGTCTGCCGCGCAGTCTGGCTCGCGGGCGCGCTCTCGTGGAGCGGAGTGGATTTCATTTTCACCGCGTGGCGCTCGGGGTGTCGTGCGTCCCAGCACACCCGCGCGCTCTGGTTGCAACGCACCGCCAGCCGGGTCGGTCGCGTGGTGATCGCGAAGGTGGAAATCTCCGGCAACAAACCGCGCCCCGGCCTGCTGGTCAGCAATCACCTCAGCTACGTGGATATTCTGCTGCTCGGTTCGATTGTGCCCGCGGTGTTTGTCTCGAAGGCTGAAGTGAAAAACTGGCCGGTGTTCGGCTGGTTTGGCCGGCTGGGAGGGACGATCTTCGTGGATCGCACGCGGCGCGGCGACGTGGCGCGCATTGCCGAGACCATTGCGGCGCACTTGCGCGACGGTCACGTGGTGGTGTTGTTTCCCGAGGGCACGAGTTCGGACGGAAGTGGAGTACTGCCATTTCGTTCTTCGCTACTCGAACCGGTCAGCGGCGCGGCGCACGATCTCTTCGCGGCGCGCATCGAGTATTTCATGCCGGAAGGTTCGGTGGAGAACGACGTTTGTTACTGGGGCGACATGACATTCTTTCCGCATCTGGTCAAGCTGCTGGGCAAACCGCGCATCAAAGCGCGCGTGACGTTTTCCGAGGTTGAATCCGCCGCCACCGACCGGAAGGAACTGGCGCGGCAGTTGCACGCGGAAGTGCGCAGGCTTAAAGGCGGGGGAACATTCAACATTCAACATTCAACGCCCAACGTCGAAGTGTGAGCGGTTCGGTCCGACCTTCAGTGTTGAGCGTTGAATGTTGAATGTTCCGCCTTTCACTGCTCCGCGAGCGCCTTGCTCACGGCCGCGCGAAATTCGCCCAGCGAGAAGGGCTTGGTCAGGCAGACTTTGTTGCGCTCATTGAAGAACCGTTGCGTGCGGTCGCTGACGACATCGCCCGTGATGAAAATCATGCGGTTGGCGAGAGCGGGGTTTGTCGCGCGCAAGCGTTCGTAGATTTGTTGGCCGTTCAGGCCGGGCATTTTCCAATCGCACAAAGTCAGATCGTAGTGTCGCGAGTTGACCTGACGCAGCGCGGTCTCGCCGTCGGAAAACGTTTCCACGTCGTAACCGCAACCGCCCAGCACGTCGCTGACCATTTGAAGAATCGGCTCCTCGTCGTCAATGACGAGCACCTTGCGGCCTTTGCCCTCGCGCGGGTCGGCGGGCGGAGTGAACGGTTCATCCTTTTCCAAACGGTCGGTGTCGTTCGCGTCCGCGGCGATGGGCAGTTGCACGATGAAGGTCGCGCCTTCACCCGGACGGCTGCGGACCTCGATCTTGCCGCGGTGTTCCTTCACAATGCCGTAACAGAGACTCAAACCCAGGCCCGTGCCTTTGCCGGTGTCCTTCGTGGTGAAGAACGGATCGAACACCTTGGAAAGATTTTCCGGCGCGATCCCCGGCCCGCTGTCCTGAATAATCACGCGCACATTCGTGCCGCAAGTGTCGCTCGAGAGGCGAATGCGTCCGGACGGCGCGGCGGCTTCGATGGCCTGGCGCGCGTTGTTGATGAGGTTGAGGAACACCTGCTGAAGTTGATGGCTGTCCACCATGGCCTGCGGCAGTTTGGGATCGAGCTGGGTCACGACCTCGATGCTGCTGGTGCGCATCTGGTAGGCGAGGATTTCCAACGCGGCTTCCACGAGGCGGTTCACGCAGGCGAGTTTGCGCTCGGGTTTGTGGCGGCGCGAAAAACTCAGGAGACTTTGCACGATCTTGGTGCAGCGCGCGGCGCTCTTGTGAATCATTTCCAGGTAACGCTTCTGCGTGGGGTCGGCGCTGGTTTGCTTGAGCAATTCGGAGAAGCCCATCACCGAAGTGAGCGGGTTATTCAATTCGTGCGCCACGCCCGCCACGAATTCGCCGATGCCGGAAAGTTTTTCGCTTTGAATCAGGTTGGCCTGGGTGGTCTTGAGCGTTTCCACCGTCGTCTCCAGTTGTTCGCGCGAGCGCTGGAGGTTTTCCGTCATTTGATTGAACACATGGGCGAGATCGCCGCACTCGTCACGCGAACGCACTTCGACGCGGCGGGAAAAATTGCCTTTGCCGACGGCTTCCGCGCTATCGGCGAGGTCGCGCAACGGCTGGGTGAGTTTGCGGACGATGAGCCAGACGACGGTCGAGCCGATAAGCATGGCCACAACGCTCACGAGCAGGATGCGCCGCTGGGTTTCGTGCAAAGCGAGCAGCGGTTTCTCGTAGGAGGAGAGAAACACGTAACCGAGTTGATGCAAATCGTCCCGCGCGCTCAACCGGCCCGCCAGACCGAGGTAATGCTCGCCGTTGAGCACGACTTCCTGGAAGGCGGTTTCCCCGCGCCGCGCATCCGGATCGGCCATCACGACGCGCGCGGCTTCGGTGAAACGGCGCAGGTCAGTTTTCGAGAGTGTGGATTGCGCGGGCCGGCCGTTGAGCAGCAGGATCAACTGGCTTTCGCTCAGCTGGCTGAATTCGCGCGTGACCAGATTCTCCATGCCGAACGTGACACTGCCGACCGCCGTGTTGTCGAGCACGATGGGCATGGTCACGATGTCGAACAAGCGGTCGCCGCATTGCACGGCCTTGACCCTCGGCAACGCGTCGCCGTTGGCTGCGTCAATCGGCACTTCGTGTTCGAGCACGCGCCGGATGTCCGCCTCGCAACTGGCCTGAAATTCCGCGGGCTCGACCGGCGCGCGCGAATCATCCAGTCGCGGCGGGCGCACCACGGTCAGGTGTTGCCCCGCATCGGTGGCGAGCACGATCGCCTCGGCGATGTCGAAGCTGACAATTTCCTGCAACGCCCCGCGCAAGGTCTTCAGCGAAGTATCGGAAAGCCCGCGTCCGTCGCGATCGAACATGGTCGGAATCGCCCGGAAGCGGGAGTCGGTTTCAAAACTGCGGAAGCGCATGGTCAACGCGTTCGCGCGCATCGTCTGCGAATACTTGAAGACGGCTTCGGCGCTGGCGAGTTGTTGCTGGGCGGCGGCGTGGAGTTGCGCGATGACGCGTTCATTGACGAGCCACATGCACGCGGCCAGCAGCAGCATCATCACGAGCAACACCGGCGCGAGCACTTTCGCCCGGAAGCTGAACAGAATCGTTTGGCGGAGACGTTCCATGTTCAATATTTCGGCAGACTGTTCACGCGCAACACGAGGTTGACTTCGATCTCGCCGGATTCCGGCACGGTGATTTCCTGTGTCAGCGCCGGCATGCGCTCGTGCCAGGCTTTCAGTTTGTATTTCCCGGCGGGCACGTCGGCGATGCGGTAGTGGCCGCTGTCATCCGAAACCGAGAAGCAGGGATTCGGCAGCACCAGCACCACGCAACTCATGCTCGCGTGGATCGAGCAAAACACGTCCACGCGGCCCGCCTGATCGAACGTCACGCGCTTCACCTCCGGACTTTTGTAAAGCCCAAGATCGAACGGTTTCGCGTCGGACATGGAGAACACGTTGTGAAAAATGTCGTCGTTGTTCGGCCACTCGACCGTCGTGCCCGCGACCACTGGCAGAACGTGCGGCGTGAAGGCCGCGCCATGCTGGCTGATGCGCCGCGTCTCGACGGAGACGACCTGATTCGACCCGCAGGGTTTGCCCGGGACAAGTCCGTCAATGTAAACCACGAAGTCACGCAACTCGTCGTAATTCACGCGCTCGGCGAATTTGAATTTGCGGCTGTCGTACTTGCCACCGCCCGCTTCGCCCGCCGGCGCTGGGCCTTCGGCCCGCACGGTGCCGCGAATCGTGCCGGCGTGAAGTTCGCCGACCAACCAGGCGATGCAGAAAAATGTAAGGCGCAAAGTTTTCATCATCAAAACTTGAACGCCACTTGCGCGGCGAAGGAATCCTCGTGCTCGCGATGCTCGCCGTTCACCTGGTGGCCGCGCTCGAAGGTGTATTCAGCTTTGACCACGAGCTGATCGCAAAAGCGGTAGCCCAGGCCCAGGCTCAATTGCCAGAGGTTGTCCGTCAGCGGTTGCGTCGGGTCGAAATAGAACCGGTTGATGTCGCCATTGCCGACGAGCAGGTAGCCGCGCTCCGCGAGAATCTGGCTGAACCGCGCCGCCGCATAAAATTTCCGCGTGAAGCGGTGCAGCCCTTCGACCGAATAAAACCAGATGTCGCGCCCGTTGTCGGCGGACGGATCGTTGTCGCCGTAGCGCGCGTAACCGCCGGAAAGTTTGACGTGACCGCACGGCAGACGAAACGTGACGTCGCCTTGCGCGAGGTTCGCGTGAACCTGCGTGGCGCTCGGGCTGATCGGACCGAACCAGCCGCCGCCAAACCACAGTTCCGACCAGCCTTCATTCATCACGTCAACGTCGCCCGTGCGCATCGCACTCGCGCCCACGTGCAGCCAGGAAATTGGATCGCCGGAAAGTCGGAGCGTGACGGATTTGTCCGCTGTGAAATCCCGCGCGCTGGATGCGCCACCACTTTGCACGGCGAGCACGTATTGCAGCTTCGCGATCGCGCCATAGACTTCCACGCCCTCGTCCACGCCCCAGAAATCCATGAGCGAATGTGAAATCAGCGGATCATCAATCGCGTCGCGAGAGAGGTATTCCTCGCCGAAGGGAATGTCGAAACGCCCGAGCCGAAGATTCAACTGCCCGTCCTGTTGCCAAAGCTGCGAGACGTTTTCAAAGTCGAGATACAACTCGCCGAGTTGCAGATTCAGATCGGTGTCCTCGCGTGTGAACAGGTTCAGTTCCGAGAAAAAGTAAACGTCCTTCCACACCGGCGCTTCGACGAACAGCTTTGCTTCGTCCACGCGGAACTCGCCGTTGGGCGCGAAGCCTTCGCTGCCGGTGCGGAAAAATCCGACCGCGCCTTCACCGCTGATGTGGACTTTGCCAAGATTGAAACCTTTCGGGCTTGTGGTCTCGCTCTCGTTCTGCGTTACCGGTTTCGCGGGGGCGACTGATTTGATTTCCGCGACTTGCTTGGCGAGTTGGGCGATCAACTCCTGCTGCTCGCGCAACTGGGATTGTAGTTTGGCGTTCTGTTGCTGGAGTTGTTCGAGTTGCCGTTGCCACGAAGAGGAATCATCGGCCCGCGCCGGAAAGCAGAACACCGTCGCCAAACCAATCATGGCTGCGTACAAGCCGATAAATCTGAAACGACAGAGAATCACGCCTCGATTTCAGCAACGCCCGTGCCCGGGCTCACCCCGGGCGGAAATTGGCAGGGAACTGAAGCTGTCACTAACGGCCTCGTTTAGTTTTGAGACACGAGTGGCCCGTTGTGCGGCAGTGGTGCACCGCGAATTCAAATCTCCGGATTGCCCGCCAACCCCTCACCCGGCCTACGGCCACCCTCTCCCCATCGGATGGGGAGAGGGACGGGGTGAGGGGTGCGGTGGGCCGAGGCAGAAATGTTTTTTTGGCGACGCGCCAACAAAAATCCCCGGCGCGGGCCGGGGATTGAATTGCGGAAACTGGATTCGTCGGCGCTTACTTCAGCCGGTCGAAACTCTTTTGAAGAATCTGCCAGTCGGCCTGACCTTTGACCTTGTCGCGGTAATTCTTGATGATCTCGGCCTCCTTCGCGTTCTTCGTGGGCTTGTTCGATTTGTAGAAGATGCCGAAGTAACCCGGGAAGGGTTCGCTGGCGAGTTTGTAGGCCGCCACTTCATCCGTGACGTCGTGCGTCGTGGGCACGAGGTTAAACGCGCCGCCTTTGCGCGGATTCGAGGCATCGAACGCGCCTTCGTAAAACTCCACGCACTCGCTCAAGCACTCAATGAAGCTGAAGCCGTCGTGATCCATCGCCGCTTCCATCATTTGCAACACGTGATTCGGATTCGTGTGCGTGGTGCGCGCCACGAAGGTCGCGCCGGCGGAGATCGCCTGCTTCATCGGGTTGATCGGATAATCCACCGCGCCCCATTGGTCGGTCTTGCTCTTGAAGCCGAGCGGCGAGGTGGGCGAAGTCTGTTTCTTCGTCAGGCCGTAAACCCAGTTGTCCATCACGCAATAGGTCAGCTTGATGTTCTTGCGCGCGGTGTGATTGAAATGATTGCCGCCGATGGAGAACGCGTCGCCGTCGCCGCCGAACACGAACACATGCAGGTCCGGGCGCGAGAGCGAAACGCCGCTGGCGAAGGGCAGCGCGCGGCCGTGGATGTAATGCGCGCCGTGGGCTTGCACGAAATACGGGAAGCGGCTCGAACAGCCGATGCCGGCGATGGTGGCGAATTCATCGTGCTGCAATTTGCGTTTCTCGAGCAGTTTGAAATACAGCGCGAGCACGGAAAAATCGCCGCAGCCCGGACACCATGTCGGATGATCGGCGGCGAGTTCTTTTTTCGTCAGCCCTTTGCGCTCGGTGGCGGTGGCCGTGGGCGCGGGCGGCGGAGTGGAGGAAATGGTTTGGCTCATGGTCGTAAATCGGTTGGCGGCTCAGGAATTTTTCAGCGTGGCGAGCAGGCTCTGCGTGCGTTCCAGGATTTCCTTCACCTTCCAGGTCAGGCCGTCGGTCTTGTTGATGCCGCGAATCTTGGGGTCAACGAAGCGCGCGCGCAGCAGCGAGCAAAGCTGGCCGCCGGTGTTGTAGATGCCCTCGTCATTCGTCTCGACGACGAACACGTGATGGAAGCCGGAGAAAATGTTTTCCAGACCGTTCGGGAACGGATTCATGTGGCGCATCGTCAGGGCGGAAACGCTGTCGCCGGCGGCGCGGGCGCGGTCCACAGCTTCGCGGATCGTGCCTTCGGTCGAACCCCAGCCCACGAGCAACACGTTGCCCTCGGGCGGGCCATAAACTTTTGGCGTCGGCAACGTCGCGGCGAGCGCCTGCAATTTCCTTCGCCGCTTGGCCGTCATGGCCATGTGCAATTTCGGCGAGCCGGTCGGATGGCCGAGTTCGTCGTGTTCGAGGCCGGTGGCGATGGGATATTTGCCGCTGAGAATCTTCGTGCCGGGCACTACGCGCTTCACTGTGCCGTCCGGCGTCGAGAGGTCGTAAGGTTTATGGTCGGCTACGGGTGTAAAATCCGGCGAAATGTCCTGGCAGACTTTTTCCAGGTTCGGCTCGTTGAACGCCTCGATGCGCGTGGCGATGGCTTGGTCGCTGAGAATGAAAACGGGGACGTTGTATTTGTTGGCGATGTTGACGGCTTCGATGGCGGTGTAGAAGCAATCTTCGACGTTCGACGGCGCGAGCACGACGCGCGGGGCGTCGCCGTGGCTGCCGAAACAGGCGATGAACAGGTCGGACTGTTCGATATTCGTGGGCATGCCGGTGGACGGGCCGCCACGCTGGATGTCCACGACGATAAGCGGCACTTCGGCGTTGATGGCCCAGCCGATGGCTTCGCTCTTGAGCGAAATGCCCGGGCCGCTCGAACCCGTGATCGCCACGCGTCCGGCGTAGCTCGCGCCCACTGCCATCGAGATGGCGGCGATTTCGTCTTCGGTCTGGATGAACGCGCCGCCGTATTTCGGCAGTTCGCGGCGGAGCAATTCCATGATGTCCGACCACGGCGTGATCGGGTAGCCCGCGCCGAAACGCACGCCGGCGGCGATGAGGCCGTAGCCGAGGGCTTCGTTGCCGTTCAGGACGACTTGCGCGCGGTCGCGCTTGCGGCTGTCGAGGAACTTGAAGGTCTCCATCACGTCGCCCAGCGAATAACCGTAGCCGGCGTGAAACGCGGCCAGCGCATTCTTCACGATGCTCGGGTCTTTGCCGGTGAAACGTTCCTCCACGAGCTTCTCCAGCTTGGGCACGTTGAGATCGAACATGCGGGCGATGAGGCCGAGCGAGAAAATGTTTTTGCCCTTGTCTTTGGCGGTGCCGCCGATGGCTTCGATGGTGAGCGAGGAAATCTTGATGCCGACGTGGTGATAATCTTTTTGAAACTCGGGCTTCGCTTCGACGTGATCGGCGTCATAAAGCACGATGCCGCCTTTCTTGAGCGAATTGATGTGGCCCTCGTAACTGTGTTGGTAGAAACAGAGCAGCACGTCGGCCTCGTCACCCGAACTCAGAACTTCGCCCGAGCCGATGCGGACTTGGAAAATGGACGGCCCGCCCGAGATCG
>SCTL01000214.1 GCA_004297495.1 Verrucomicrobiota bacterium | reverse complement strand
CGCCTCCACGGGGTTGAGCCTACCCGCACGCCAAGCCGGAATCACGCCGCCGAGTACGCAAATGACGAACGATACCCCGCAGATGATTGCGATGTCCGGCCCGACGATCAGCGCCGGCAGTTCCGTGAATTCATAAATCGAAGCGGGGAACAGTTGCACGCCGGTTGCCCAGCGCATGAAGTGCAGGAATTCATTGCGATACGTGAGCAGCAAAATGCCGAGGCCGTAACCGAGCGCCACGCCGATCGCGCCGATGGTTGCGCTTTGAAACAGAAAAAGTCCGCTGACTTGCAGCCGCGTCGCGCCGAGCGCCTTGAGCATCCCGATCTCGCGCGTCTTTTGCACGACGAACGTGATGAGCGCGCTTAGGATGCACAGTGCCGCCACGATCATGATGAAGATCAAAATGAAGAACATCACGTTCTTCTCGACGGCGAGCGCGCTGAGGATCGTGGAATTTTCCTCCGTCCAAATCGAGATGCCGTAATCCGACCCGAGCGCGTCGAGCAATTCACGGCGCACGGCGCCGGCTTTGTAGGGATCGTCGAGCATCACCATCAAGCCATGAACGGTGTCTTCGAGTTCAAAAAGTTCCTGCGCGTTCTCGAGCGAAGTCACAAGCACATTGGCGTTGTATTCAAAGTAGCCGACGTCGAAGATGCCGCGCACTTCGTAGTCTTCGGGCGGAATCGCGATCTGTTCGCCTTTGCTCTGCGCTTCTTTCATTTTTTTCAGCGCTGATTTCGTGTAAAGCGCCATGCGGTCGCCGACGGAAAGCTTCATGCCGGCGGCGAATTCCGCGCCCAGCACCAACCCGTGCCCGCTGATATCGAACTCGCCGCGCAAAATGCTTTTCGGCAGCACGCTCACCGAACCTTCCGTCTGCGGATCAACTCCGCGGATGTAAGGCGCGGATTGCATCGGCTGGCCTTCGCTCGGCTGCGTTTCGGCGAGCACCTGGCCCAAGATGAACGGCGAGACGCCTTTCACGCTCGGGTTCGTCGCCACGATGCTGCCGACGAGTGCGTAGTTGGGCATGGTTTTTTGTTCGCCATTCCGGTCGAGCGCGAAAACCTTGAGGTGCGTGTTGAAGCCGAGAATTTTATCGCGAAGTTGTTTGTCGAATCCGCTCATCACGCTGATGACGACGATGAGCACCGCGACGCCGAGCGTGACGCCGAGCACGGAGATGAGCGTGATGACGGACACGAACGTGCGCTTGGGCCGCAGATAACGCAGCGCCAGCAACAGTTCGAACGGAAGTCGCGACATGGTGCGGAGGCTAGACAGCGCGCGCGGGCGTGTCAATGAACGCGGGTTCAATCACGCGGATGAAAGTTCAATTCCCACCGGACAATGATCACTGCCCATCACTTGCGGACGGATGAACGCGCGCTGGAGTCGCGGTCGCAGCGCGACGCTCGCGAGAAAATAGTCGAGCCGCCATCCCACGTTGCGGGCGCGCGCACCGCCCATCTGACTCCACCAGGTGTAATGGCCGCCGCCTTTCTCGAATTCACGAAACGTGTCCACAAAGCCCGCATCAACAAACGCGCTGAAACCGGCGCGCTCTTCCGGTGTGAAACCGTGGTTCTTCACGTTCGTTTTCGGATGCGTGAGATCAATCTCCGTGTGCGCCACGTTCAGATCGCCGCAAAAGATCACCGGCTTCTTCCGTTCGAGCTTTTTCAAGAAGCGCAAAAAATCCTGATCCCACTGCTGACGATACTTCAGCCGCGAGAGATCGCGCTTCGAGTTGGGAACATAGACATTCACGAGATGTAAGTCGTCGAACTCCGCCGTCAGCACGCGGCCTTCTTTGTCGTGCTCGGCGATGTTCACGTGCGGTGTGATCTTGAGCGGGCGTTGCTTCGTGAAAATCGCCGTGCCGGAATATCCCTTCTTTTCCGCGCAGTTCCAGTAGGTCGTGTATTTCGTGGGCCAGAGCTGCTCGACATCGTCGGGCGTGCATTTGGTCTCCTGAAGACAAAGCACGTCCGGCTTTTCGGCGTCGAGAAACTCCAGAAAGTTTTTCCGCAACACAGCGCGCAGGCCGTTGACGTTCCACGAAATCAATTTCACGCGCGCGAAGTTAGCTGAATGGCCGCAAAAAGGCCAATCCGCCTCGCGCCGTCAAATTTGCCAAAACTTTTGGCGAAATTTTCAGGCCGGGAGGGAATTTGAGCGTGAATTCGGCTCGTCCCCGTGGCATAACCTAGGGCGATGCCTTTGTTCGACAGACTCACGAAACTGAATCGCGCTTTCACGCGCTTGGTTCTGGGCTGCGTGCTGGCCTCGGCGTCGTTGGGCTTCGCTGCCGAGTCAGGCAAGATTGATTTCAATTTCCAAATCCGACCGCTGCTCTCCGACCGCTGCTTCCGCTGTCACGGTCCGGACGCCGGCGCGCGCAAAGCGAAGATGCGCCTCGACACGCTGGAAGGCTCGCGCAAGGAACTCGACGACGGCTGGGCCGTGATCAAGCCGGGCGATCCCGGTCACAGCGAACTCGTCCGGCGCATCTTCGCCGAGAGCGAGGACGACGTGATGCCGCAACCGGAATCGAATCTGAAACTCTCACCCGCGGAAAAGGAATTGCTCAAGCGCTGGGTCGCCGAGGGCGCGGATTACAAACCGCACTGGTCGTTGCTGCCTGTGGGAAAAGTCGAAGTGCCAGTGGTGAAAAAATCTGCGAGCAAGAATCCCATTGATGCCTTCATTCTCGCCAAGCTCGACGCGGAAAAACTGTTGCCCGCGCCAGAGGCTGCGCGCGAAACTTTGTTGCGCCGTCTCTCACTCGACCTCACCGGCCTGCCACCGACGATTGCGGAACTGGATTCTTTTCTTGCCGACAAATCTTCCGACGCCTACGAGCATGCGGTGGAAAAATATCTGAGTTCGCCCGCCTACGGCGAGCGCATGGCGCTGGACTGGCTCGACCTCGCTCGCTTTGCCGACACGTACGGCTATCAGAACGACGTGGAGCGCGACATGTCGCCCTGGCGCGATTGGGTCATCAAGGCGTTCAACGAGAATCTGTCTTACGATCAATTCATCACGTGGCAACTCGCCGGCGATTTGCTTCCGAACGCCACGCGCGAGCAGCGCCTCGCCACTGCTTTCAATCGTCTCCACCGCCAGACCAACGAGGGCGGCAGCATTGATGACGAGTTCCGCGCCGAATACGCCGCCGACCGCGTGAACACCGTCGGCACGGCGATGCTCGGCCTTACGCTCGGCTGCGCCAAGTGTCACGATCACAAATTTGATCCCGTCACGCAGCGTGACTATTACTCGCTCACCGCCTTCTTCAACAACCTCGACGAGTCGGGCATGTATTCGCACTACACACACGCCACACCGTCGCCCGCGCTGCTGCTCTGGCCGGCGGGCACGGAGCAGCAACATACCGAGTTGAAAGAAAAAATCGCGACGAGCGAGGCAAAGTTAAAAAGTAACACGCGCGGCGCGGAAGCGGAATTTCAGGCGTGGTTGAAGGCTGGCGAAAAGCTTTCGGCTCCGAAGCCCGTTGCCCATTTCGCGTTCGACACGGTGGTCAGCAACACGACGCCCGACAGCGTGACCGCCACGAATTTCGCGAAGCTGGTGGACGAACCGAAGTTGGTGGATGGCGCGCTCCAATTCAATGGCGACAACCAGGTCGTCTGCAAATCCATTCGCAACTTCACCCGCACCGACGAGTTCTCCTTCGCGCTGCGCCTCAAACCGACTGAGCGACAGGATCGCGCGGTGGTGCTGCATCAGTCGCGTGCGTGGTCTGACGCCGGCAGCCGCGGCTTTGAACTCACGCTAGATCACGGCAAGCCGTGCTTTGGCCTGATTCATTTCTGGCCGGGGAACGCCATTGCCGTGCGGTCGAAACAGGAATTGCCGTTGAACGAATGGTCGCAACTCACCGTGACCTACGATGGTTCGAGCCGCGCGGCGGGCATCCGGCTTTATCTCAATGGCGCGCCGCTCGAAACGGAAGTCGTGCGCGACAATCTTTACAAGGACATCGTTCACCGCGCCGAGTGGGGCGACATGGAAGTCGGCAAAGTTTATCTGCAACTGGCTGGACGTTTTCGCGACAGCGGGTTCAAGAGCGGATTGATTGATGACTTGCAGGTGTTCGACATGGCGCTGACGGAAGCGGAAATCACGTCGTCGGCGCGCGGCACTCCGGGCCGCAGCGGCCTCGTCGGCAAGGGCAGCTCGGAAGTTCCATCCGCCACCGCGTTCGCCGACGCTGCGGGCGGGACGCCCGCGCGCCAATACTATCTCACCCGCGTCCACCAACCGACGCAAGTCGCGCTCGCCGAACTCAAAAAACTCCGCGAGCAGGAGAACGCGCTAATCAACGACGTGCCGGAAATCATGGTCATGGAGGAAATGCCCGTGCAGCGCGTCACGCATCTGCTCAAGCGCGGGGCTTACGATGCGCCGGGCGACGTTGTCGAACGCAACACACCCGCCGCCGTGCTGCCGTTTCCCAAGGATGCGCCGCGTGATCGTCTCGGTCTCGCGCGCTGGATGACCGACCGCAAAAATCCACTCACCGCGCGCGTGGCGGTGAACCGCATCTGGCGGACGCACTTCGGGCGCGGCCTCGTGGCGAGCGAACAGGACTTCGGCAGCCAGGGAAAATTGCCGACGCATCCCGAGTTGCTTGACTGGCTCGCGGGCTGGTTCATGGATCACAACTGGGACGTGAAGGCGCTGCACAAACTCATCGTCACTTCGGCCACATACCGCCAATCGTCACAAACCGCGCACGAACTCGTCGAACGCGATCCCGACAATACGTTGCTCGCGCGAGG
>SCTL01000213.1 GCA_004297495.1 Verrucomicrobiota bacterium | reverse complement strand
TTCACGACCACGCGTTCTATGATCGCCAGAATGATGAGGGCGTGAACTATAACATGGTGTGTCTAGTCGTGGAATTCACCCAAGCGCCAATTTGCAACACATATCTGGGTGCGGTTACAAAGTGCCTAGAGGTAAACTCGCGGACTTTTATTCCACGTTTCGACCAAGGAAATGGTGACGGAGCAGCCCTCTTATCTAACCTCCGCGAGATCGTTGAACTTCGAAATAAACAGGCAAGCCATTTCTCTCGGGATCAACTTCCGGACCCGCTCGCTGAACTTACCAAGCTGCGTGCAGAAGGTGTTCCAATCTGATCGGCCTGCTCAACACACGTCGAACACCGTGTTTGTGGAACAGCTGGCGCAGTTGAGAGTATCTGAAAATTCACCGTGGTGGCGCAGCCACCGTTTCGCGATTGAACCCCGCTACCATTGCGGTTAAGCGTGTCCACTTGCGGCAGTTCGTGATTGAGTTTGGGACACCGAAGCCAGCCTGAGGTGATTGAACACAGAGATTTCACGGCTCAACAACTTCGTTCTCGCTCACAATTCCTCTTTTGAGTCGCTTGGCGGCGTGTTGGCATCCGATGTGCAGTTGTTCCCCGCGTCACCTTCGTAATTCTTTCCGGTGATTTCTTACACGGTAAACAAAAAACAAAAGCGGCCACGCTGTATTGACCGCGCAACAACACACACAAAATGAATAATGAAGTTGTATCTACTGGCGTGGCCGCACCGGCCACGGTTATTAACAAAACGAGGAAGTCGCCCGGCCCCATCAATCAGGCGCTCGCGCGGGAGTTGTCCCGCGCGGAGTTCGTCGGTCTGGCTGCGCAAAACGCGGCCTACGCCACCGGCATCGGGAATCGCGACATTGACGGGGATTTCGTCAGTGCGTTCCTCGACGACGTGGACGCGGCGCGCACGAAGATGGGTGCGGCGGTGAACCACACCACGGCGCATCGCGGGGCCACGGCGGCGGAAAAGAAAGCGGCCAAGCAGTTGGAGGCGGGAATGCGCGAGGTGCAGAAGGCGGCGAAACAGAAGTACGCGCGGACGAACCGCATCGCGTTGGCCGATTATTTCATCGGCAAGAAGCTCAACGGCAGCCGGTCGAACCTGGCGCAAACTTCGCAGACGATTCTCGGCAAGGTCGCCAGCGACGAGTTGCCGGGCATCACGACGGCGAAGGTGAAAGCCCTCGGCGCGCAGCGCAAGTCGTGGTTGGACGCGAGCGAGGCGCAGGTGACGGCGGAAACGGCGGCGCTGGATTCGCGTGCGGAGTTGAAGACGATGATCCAGTCCATCAAGGACCGGAAGCTTGCGATTCAACTGGCCGCTGATGCGGAGTATCCGCACACGGACGAGGCGAACGCGGCCACGCGCAAGGAATTTGCGCTGCAGCCGGATCGTCCGCTAGTGATTCTGTAACGAGACATCCCGCACAACCCCACTGCACGAAGGCGCTCTGGAAACGGAGCGCCTTCTTTTTTGGGGGCTGCCGCGATGTTCGAAGCTGGCATGGAAACTTGTTCAGTTGTTCTTCAATCGGAAGAATCGGTTCGGCGTGGTTCCTGTCTATTGACGCCGATTCGTTTCCCGCGCAAATGCGTCGCAGCTTGAAGACATGGGTGCCGCGACCGGTTTCGATATCCACTCAACGGGTGGTCTTGCAGTTCGGCAACGACTGCTGAAGCTCCTTGACGCCCGCCTCGGTGACTTCGGTGCGCTCTAGGTTCAACGTCCGAAGGTTGGTCTGTCCTTTGAGATGCTCCAGGCCGGCGTCGGTGATTTTGGATTGCTGGGCGATCAGATTGACGAGTGTTGGCACGCCCTTGAGTTGTTCCAAGCCAACGTCGCCGACGGTCGAGCCGGAGAGGTACACAGTTGTAAGGTTGGTCAGTCCCTTAAGATGCTCGAAGCCGGCGCCGGTCACCTTGGTGAAACGCAGGCTGAGTCTTTTGACGCTCGTCAGCTCCGCAAGGTGAACTAGGTCGGCGTCGGTGACCGGTGTGTTGTCGAGATCCACCAGATCATTAGCCCGGTTCCGGTCCCGGTCGAAACGGACTTCGCCTCCCAGCTTTTTGATGGCAGCCACCGCTGCTTGCTGCCGTTCGCTCAGTTGAACCGGAGCACCCGGCGTGTTGACACGTTCGCCGCCAGCGTTCGTCTGCGCCGAGACAAAGCTTGCGCTCAGGAGCAAACCCAGTGAAATAGAGACCAGAGGTTTCGTGGACAGTTTGATTTTCATATACTCATCTGACGCCCGACGCCATCCACGTTAGTCAAATCGGTGTAAGAACAATGTAAAAATGTTGTGAGGGCGGATTTCAGATTTCAACGTTTCAGCATTCCAGTTTTCAGCTTTTTGTCTTGTTGCTCTTCATTTGACGCTGATTCTTTTCCGACGCACACTCCGCGCCATGTCGAACCAGAAAAAACTCGCTGAACTTACAGATGAACACGGATTTCAGACCGCTGGCCTCCTGACCTCGGTTTCCCGCCATCCGTTTTTTCTTCCCGCCCTGCGACCTTCGTTCCTCAGTTCATCCATCCGGGAAATACAGCGTTCACGGCGTTGACGTCATATCCCTTGTGCCACGGCAAACTCCACAAATCCTTAGCCCGCACATTGCGCACCGAACCATCGAAGAAAAGGCTGTTCACTCCCTTGCCGTGCCGCGCGATGGCGAAGACGTCCATCTCCTGACTGAGGTCGAACGTCTGGCCGTTGAACGATGGCGGGGTATCGTTCTCATGCGGCCCGCCGCCGCGCCACATCGAATCCAGAAACAGCGGCGTGAGCGAAGGCGCGGAGGGAACACTGAATTTTCTCCAGTGCATCTCGGCGATCCGGCCCTGAATGTTGTTCGTGTCGGGATTGAAAACCCAGCAGTTCAAACCGTAACTGGCCGTGAGCAGATGCGCGGGATCCGCCGGGTCGGGAATGGGAAAATCATAAGCCGTCGTCGGCCCGCCCCAGTCCACGGCGGCGGAGCTGTCATCGGAGACATGCGACTCGTGGTCGCCCGGCCCGCGCCGGCCGGTGGCTTTGGGACACAGCAGCAAGGCGGGTTTCCGCGCGGAATTGTTCGTGAAGGACAGCACCCATTCGCCACGCGGCCAGAAGGTTCTCGTGCCGGACATGAACCAGTCATTGTTTTCGTCGGCATAAAGCTGCCAGGTGACACCCCACTGTTTGAGATTGGAAAGGCAGGTGGTGTTGCGCGCCTTGTCCTTGGCGCGGGAGAGCGTGGGCAACAACAGCCCCGCCAAAATCCCGATGATGGCGATGACCACGAGCAGTTCGATCAGGGTGAACGCCCCCGTCCGCTGTTTCACGGTCATTGAGACATTTCCCGCACCGATTCGTTCCAGATAATTTGGTGGCGTTATTTCAGCCACGGATGAACACGGATTTCAACATTCCAGCTTTCCAAATTTCAGCTTCTTGTTTTGTCGCTCTTCATTTGACGCTGATTCTTTTCCCACGCACACTCGCCGCCACGTGACCACGCGAGCACTCAGACCCGCAGTGCATGAGGAGGCAAGGAACCCGCCACGAATTCGCGCTGGTGTTCTCTCGCTGCGCCGACCGGCTCGACATTTCGAAAGGCATGGTTGGTGTACGTAGAATGAGGAAAAGATATGGCTGAGAATCCAACACAACCGATATTCGAGATTGACCTTGCGGAAAGAGGTGGTCGCCTCGTTTTCAAAACGCCCGAGGAATTGCGGCAGTGGAACACGGCGGAGCAAAACAAATGGCTGTGGCTCGCGGACGCTGGACGACCTATGACTGAGTGGTTGGCAAACTCCCGGCATGATTTCTTCAGCAGGCTTGAAAATTTCGGCGAGCATTGGAGGAGATACGTATCTGCACCAACCGAAATCCATCAAGCTTTCAATAGCATCAAGACTACTTTTGAGGAGTTTCCTAAGAAGAGCCGCGTGTTACTAAGCACCACGCCGGCTGCCGTATTTGTATTTCAGTTAAAGGAGAAACGTGGAGATAAAGTGGCAGCCGGGGCTTATGCAGCGGTGCTTAACGCACAAATTAATACAGGCGGATCAACACAATCGGAATTCTTTGAGGGAATTGTCGAAGCATTCTTATTCAAAAGGGAGATAGAATGGACCGCGTCCGGACACCAACACGAATTGAATCGGCTCAAGACCCAATACGACGGCGAAATTGCGCGTCAGGATACTCGATTCAAAGAGATTCAAGAGGCAAATCGTGCGCTCAATGGCGTGTACGATACGGCGCTGAAGGAGAAAAACGAGGCGCTCCAAAAATTACACGAGAATCAGTCGAGTGAGTTCACCAAGCTTATTGAGAAGCATGTCCAAAATCTTGCGGCAATCGAAAAGACTTACGACCAGAAGCTGGCGCTACGCAGACCGGTCAAGTATTGGGAGGTCAAGGAGGGATATCACCGCAAGCGGGCCGTCACCTTTGGAGTAGTAGCTCTGGTATCCGCTTCGGTTGCGGCTGGCGGATTGGGACTGCTCGCTTATGAGTATCTTGGCAAACTCCAACCAACAGAAAACCCCAAGCATTGGCAGATTGGTTTGCTTGTTATTGGTGCGTTCTTCGCGATCTGGCTCGTGCGAGTATTTGTGCGACTTTTCTTTAGCCATGTCCATTTGGCTACGGACGCTGCCGAGCGCCGAATGATGATTCTGACTTACCTCTCAATGTCGCGCGAGGGAGCGCAATTCGCGGCTGAAGACAAGAAGCTCATCGTGCAACACATATTCCGCGCAGCATCTGACGGGTTGGTCAAAGATGATGCAGCTCCGCCATCGTTTTTTGAGGCTCTTACAAGAAGGTGATGGCTACAGTCCCGGCCTTGCATGCCGGAGCAAAGGGATTAGAACCCGGTCCGCGGCAATGACGCTGGTTCTGCCCGCGAGTAGAACGCGCGGCTGGCGGTGCGCGTTGCGCATCGAATATCCCAGCCGCAGCACGGACTTGCTTAAACGGGGCAGTCCGCAGGATTGACACTAAATCGCCACACGGGTAGCCATGGTTGCCTTGTTCCCCACCCCGAACAACCCTGAATGAAACCGAGCCTGACCGACGCCCTCTGTACCCGCTGCGGACTTTGTTGCGACGGGTCGTTGTTTGCCGATGTGGAGCTGGCCAACAACGACGAAGCGTCAGCGCTGGAAGTCATGGGGTTGGAGATCGAGGACGCCGATGGGGAGGACGCCGGGTTGTTGTTGCAGCCCTGCGGGGCGTTGAAGGGAACGCGATGCAGCATTTACCCGCATCGCCCGGATTGTTGCCGGACTTTCGAGTGCCGGTTGTTGCAGGAGGTCAAGCGCGGCACGGTGAGTGTCGAGATTGCCCAAGGAAAGATTGCGGAGGCGTTGAGGCAAATCGAACGCGTCAACGAACTGATCGCCCGGTTGGGAGCCGGACATGAGCGTCTGCCTTTGAAGGAGCGGTGCGCGGAGGCGCTGGCGCTCTCCGAGGAGGTCGTCGCGAATCCGGCCATGAATCGGAAGCGAGCCGAACTGCGGGCCGCCATGACTTCCGTGGAACGTTTGCTTCGCGAGACGTTCCTTGAACAGGGTCGGGGCCGGTCCTGAGTTGAGTCCTGCTTGCAGTGTTCATTTTATTTTTCCAGTTTCCGTGAGTAACCTCGCGGGACATGACGGACATCGCTGAAATCTTTGTG
>SCTL01000212.1 GCA_004297495.1 Verrucomicrobiota bacterium | reverse complement strand
CCGGTAAAAAAGTTTTCGCCGGCAAACTTTTGGCTTCATTTGGGGAACGAGCTTTGCTTAATATTCCCAGTGAGTGTTTCGTGCGAGGAAATTCCCTCCGGATTGTCGTGCGTTGCGCTCATTGGACAAAAAGAAACTGAACTTGAAATGAAATCACCGATCAAACCGAAGAAAGTGACCCGCAAAGCTGCCGCCGCGACGACCGTCGTCGCGCCGGTCAAGCCCGCCACCGTGGAAATCGCCCAACCCGTCTCGCTGAAGCCGGCGCGCGCGACCCAAACCAAGACCAACGGCAAGACCGTCAAGCCCAAGGCAACCGAAACCACCATCGAAGCCAAGATTGACGTCGGCTTTGGCAACCAGCTTTACGTGCGCGGCCAGGGCGCCGGCCTCTCCTGGGAACGCGGCACGCCGCTCACCTGCGTGGACGGCTCGACCTGGCGCTGGACCGCGCTCGCTGAAGAGAAGTTGGTTTGCAAACTTCTCTTGAACGATCAGGTCTGGGCCTCGGGTGAAGACCTCGTGGTCGCGCCGGGCAAGCGCGTCGAAATCACGCCCGCGTTCTAACGAGCGGGACGGTTTCTGATCCTCTCAAAATGCGGTGCCGGGTTTCGCCCGGCACCGCGACGCTTAATTGTCGCCCAGAGGCGTGGGCGACGCAGCCGTTCTTCCGCTCAGCTCAGATTCCGCCGGTACCAATCCATCGAGCGCGCCAGTCCTTGTGCGACGGAATGCGTGGGCGCAAACGCCAGCCGCCGCCGCGCTTTGCTGATGTCGGCCAGCGAATGGAGAATGTCGCCGGGCCGAAAGTCCGCATGATGCACCGGCGACGCGGGCAACTCCGGAATCACTGCGCGCAGACTGGCCTGCAATTCCCCCAGCAATTCCTTCAACGTCGTGCGCTCGCCGACGGCGATGTTGAAGACTTGATTGAGCGCGGCGGAATCCCGCGTGGTCGCCGCGAGCAAGTTGGCCTGCACCACATTTTCCACGTAACAAAAATCGCGGCTGGTGCTGCCGTCGCCATTGATCTGCACCGGCGCGCCGTGGAGCAGCGCCGAAATCCATTTCGGAATCACCGCCGCATAAGCGCCCTCCGGGTCCTGGCGCGGGCCGAACACGTTGAAGTAACGCAGACCCACGCATTCCAGTCCGTAGCAGCGCGAAAAGGCGGCGGCATAGATTTCATTCGCCAGTTTGGTCGCCGCATAGGGCGAGAGGGCGTTGCCAATTCGCTCCTCGGTCTTGGGCAGGTCCGGATTGTCACCATACACCGCGCTGCTCGACGCAAAAACGAACCGCCGCACGCCGGCGTCTTTCGCGGCGGTCAGCATATTCACAAACCCGGTGACGTTGATCCGATGCGCCGCCAGCGGTTCGGCGATGGAACGGGGCACCGAACCCATCGCGGCCTGGTGCAAAACCAATTCGACCTCCCGACACGCCTCGCGGCAGCATTGCTCATCGCAAATATCTCCGCGTCGAAATTGAAATCGCGCCCACTGCGCCGGAGTCACGAGCGCCTTCACCTCATCCAGGCTGCGTTGGTGGCCGGTCGAAAAATCATCTAGGCCGATCACGCGCTGGTCGAGCGCAAGCAAATGCTCGACGAGATGCGAGCCGATGAAACCCGCCGCGCCCGTGACGAGCCAGGTTTTTGGTTCGGCGCGCAGGGCTGCTTTTACGCGTTCGTAGGCGGACAAATCGTTCTGGGCCATGGTGAGTTCAGGCTTTGAAAATTTTCGCGGCGGCCTCGGGAATGGTGGCCATCACGTTGCGCGTGTCCACGATGCACTGCGCCCACTCGGCCAGCTCGCGGTAATTCACGGCCGCGTGGGCGGTGGCGATAAGGACGAGATCATGGCTCGAAATTTCTGCTTGCGACCAGGCCACAGACCTTATGCCCGCCCAGTGTGTGTGCTCGCGCGAGGAGCGGATAACCGGAATGTGCGGATCGTGATAGGCGACCGTCGCGCCGCGCGCTTTGAGCAAGTCGAGCAGGCGATAGCTCGGTGATTCGCGGTCGTCGTCCACGTTTGGTTTGTAGGCGAGGCCAAGGATCAGCACGCGAGCGCCGGAGATTTTCTTGCCGCGCGAAGCGAGAACTTCTTCAACGCGACGAGCGACGAGGTCGGGCATGGCCGTGTTGATTTCACCGGCTAGTTCGATGAAGCGGGTTTCCTGTCCGAACTGACGCGCTTTCCATGTGAGATAAAACGGATCAATCGGAATGCAGTGCCCGCCGAGGCCCGGCCCGGGATAGAAGGGCATGAAACCGAACGGCTTCGTCTTCGCGGCGGCGATGACTTCCCAGACATCAATACCCATCGAGCCATAGACGATCTTCAATTCGTTCACGAGCGCGATGTTGACGCTGCGAAAAATGTTTTCGAGCAGCTTGGTGGCTTCGGCCGCGCGGCAGGACGAGACGGGCACGAGTGTCTTGACTGCGCGACTGTAAAGTTGCTTTGCCTTTTCCAGACAAGCCGGCGTATAGCCGCCGATGACTTTGGGAATTTCCGCCAGCTTGCTTTGCGGATTGCCCGGGTCTTCACGTTCGGGAGAGTAAGCGAGGTAAAAATCCTTTCCCGCTTTCAAGCCGGAATGTTTTTCCAGCACTTCGCGCAATTCCGTGTCCGTCGTGCCGGGGTAGGTCGTGGATTCGAGCACGACGAGCGCGCCGCGTTGCAAGTGTGGCGCGATGGCTGCGCCGGTGTTTAACACATAAGACAAATCCGGCTCGCGATTTTTCGTGAGCGGCGTAGGCACGCAAATGAGCACGGCTGCAACTTCGCGCACGCGTGAGAAATCCGTCGTCGCTTCGAACCGCCCGTTGCGTCGCGCCTCGGCGATGGCGGCGGCGGGAAGGTGGAGAATGTAACTCTGTCCAGCGTTGAGCGCGGAGACTTTGGCCGGGTCAACGTCCAATCCGAGCACGCTCACGCCGCTGCGGGCGAATTGCACCCCCAGCGGTAGTCCCACGTAACCCAAGCCTGCAATGGCAATTTTCATTCGAGCGACGGCGCGAAGATGCCCGAGGCGTGGACGAAAGGAAAGGCTGACGGCGGCGCGTGCTTTGCAGAGTAGAGAATAAGCGAAATGGAAAAACCCGGACTGCTTTTGACAGTCCGGGTCTGTTCCAAGAAAAAGATCTTCAGTTCGCAGCCTCTTCGGATTCGAGGAAGCCTTGCAGATGGCGGACGCGCGTAGGATGGCGCAGCTTGCGCAACGCCTTCGCTTCGATCTGCCGGATGCGTTCGCGCGTGACGTTGTACATCTTGCCGATTTCTTCGAGCGTGCGCTCGTAGCCATCGGTCAACCCGAAACGCATTTCGAGAATCTTGCGCTCGCGCTCGGTCAGGGTCGTGAGCACGTCGGCGAGCTTTTCTTTCAACAGGCTGTAGCTCGTCACGTCGGACGGATTCTCCGCCGACTTGTCCTCGATGAAATCGCCGACGCTCACGTCGCCATCGTCGCCGACGGGGGCGTGGAGCGAAACGGGTTGCTGCGCCATCTTGAGCAGCGAGTTGATGCGCGAGACGGGCATGTGCATCTCATCGGCGAGTTCCTCGGGCGTGGGTTCGCGGCCGAGTTCCTGCGTGAGCTGCTTCTGCGCACGCCAGAGCTTGTTCATGATCTCGATCATGTGGACCGGGATGCGAATGGTGCGCGCCTGATCCGCGATGGAGCGGGTGATCGCCTGACGAATCCACCAGATGGCGTACGTGGAAAACTTGTAGCCGCGGCGATACTCGAACTTCTCGACGCCTTTCATCAGGCCGATGTTGCCTTCCTGAATGAGATCGAGAAAGGACTGGCCGCGGTTGGTGTATTTCTTCGCGACGGAAACCACGAGGCGCAAGTTGGCCTCGGCCATGTGCGTCTTGGCCTTGTGTCCACGGTCGGCGGCGTCCTTGAGCTGATCGAACGCCTGAAAGAATTCCTCGCGCGGCATGCGGACGAGTTGTTCGAGGGTGTGGATGCGGTTTTGCTCGGCTTCGATCTGCGCGCGCCGGTCAGGCGTGGAGCGCAGTTCCTCGAGCTGCTGAATCTGCCGCAGGCTGGTCTGAAATTTTTCGTGGATGTTGCCGGCCACGACGATCATTTCTTCCACGACCTTTTGTTTGTAGGCAAATTTCGGAAAAGCCTCCTGCAACTTGACGCTGAGTTTCTTGAACTCTTTGCCGAGTTTCTCTTTCCGGCTTTTCTGTGCGGCCTTTTGCCAGACGGCGTATTTCTCGTCCACCTTCATGTCCTGCGCGCGGACTTTCTTGATGATGGTGCGCAAATCTTTCAAGTGGCCTTCGCGATTCGCGATTTTCTTGTCCACGACCACGCGGTCAAAACGTTCCTTGGGCGGCTCGGACAAGAGTTTTTCCGCGATGGCAATGTGTTCCTTGGCCGCGAAGCCGAGGGCATAGACGATCCGCTTCATGTCAATCTCGGCGTCCTCGATGCGTTTGCAGATTTCCACTTCCTGTTCGCGTGTGAGCAGCGGGACTTTGCCCATCTGGTTCATGTACATGCGAACCGGGTCGTCCAAAATCTCGAGCCGCGAATCGTCCTCCTCCTCCGGCTCGGCGGGCTTGGCGCGCTCGACTTCAGCCTGGTCAATGATCTCGACGTCGAGGGTGCGCAGCTTGGTGAACAGCTCGTCCAAATCCTCGGGGCTGAGACCGTCCGGGAGAATGTCGTTGATGTCGTCGTAAGTGACGTAACCGTGCTCCTGCGCGAGATGGAGCAACGTCTTGATCGTCTCGGTCAGGTCAATGCCGGAAGTCGTGGTCGCATTCGCGATGGGTGCGCCGGGTGCGGGCATCTGCGGTTTGCCTTCCACCTTGGGTTGACCGTTGGCCTTGGCCTTGGAATCGGCATGGGCCTGGGCGACGCTCTTGAGTTTGGCGCTGGGGAGAACAAAGCGTTTGCGCGCCTTCAAATCCTTGGCCGGCGCGACGGGTTTGGCGCTGCGTTTGGCGGCGGCTTTCGGAGCGTGCGATTTCGTTGCTTTTCGATTCAACATAGTTTTCTGACCGGAACGGGCGACTTTCGGTTCATTCGCGGTGGCGGCGCGCGCAGGGGTTCGTGCAGAAAACCGGTCAGGCTTCTGACGATAATTCATCCCCACGTGCATCTTTATGGGAGCCGCTCACGACGGAAGAATGTCGCAGGGAAATCCTAGATGAAACCAACTGGAAATCAACGAATAATTGTTTTCGGCCCCATCAGGCACTTGGCATGGATTCCTCAAGCCAAACTCCTTGAGGCGAAACCAGTAAGCCAGCCCGGTCATTCCCGCAGCTTGCTGTCAATGATGAGCGTCACCGGGCCGTCATTCTCCAGCGCGACCTGCATATCTGCGCCAAATTCGCCGGTTTGGACGGGCTTCTCAAGTTCCCGGCTTAATCGCGCCACAAAACTTTCATAAAGCGGAATGGCCGTCTCCGGCTTGGCGGACCGAACGTAGGAAGGGCGATTACCCTTCCGAGTACTGGCAAAGAGGGTGAACTGACTGACAACCAGAACTTCGCCGCCGATTTCCTGCACCGAGCGGTTCATCACTCCCGCGTCATCTGGAAACACCCGCAACCGCGCGATCTTGCCACTCAGCCATTCGATGTCTTCGCCGCCGTCAGCGTCTTCCACGGCCAACAACACGAGCAATCCTTGACCAATCCGGCTTTTGACTTCGCCCGAAATGGTCACGCTGGCGTGAGCGACCCGTTGAATGACCGCTCGCATTACGAATCAAGGCCGCACGGTGATTGGCGGTGGCGGCGGCAGCATTCCGTACGGAAGCTGGATGACCTGGCCGGGGCGAATCTTGTCGAAGTTGACGTTCGGATTCGCGGCTTTGAGTTCTTCCGGCCCCACGCCGTAAAGCCGCGCGAGGAAGCCGAGGCTCTCATTTCCATTCAGCACGACGCTTGGTGTTCGCGGTTGCTCCGGTTTCTTCGCCGCCGCGGATTCTTCCGGGAGCGCCTGTCCTAACGCCTGCGCCACGGCTTTCAGTTGTTCGAGTTCGATGCGTTTGGCTTCGACGGCCAGTTGCGCCGGAGTCAGGTTGGTTGTCGCGCGCAGCTTGGCGAGTTCCTGATCCGACTCGGTCTTGATTTCGTAAAGCGCGCCGGCGGCGTCCGGCCTGCCGGCCTGTTGCGCCATCGCGTAGGCGTCGCGGTAGCCCGGGTCGCGCAGTGATTCGTACTCCGCGTAACGATCCTCGCCGAGCGCCTGCCGCAACGCGTTCTCGCGCTGCTGCATCAAATCCTGTCGCTGCTGTTGCGACTGCGGATCGTTCGCATTGCCCAACGCCTGCAAGCGCAGATCAATCGCATCCGTCGCGCGAAACAATTCCCGGAATTCCTCGGCGCTCGCGTCAAAGTATTTCAACTGCCCAAGCTCCGTGCGCAACGCGTTCGCGGTTTGCGAATAGCGCAGGAGAAATTCCTCGATCTGCGGCGGCGTGAGCACGTGCGCGAGTTCGTTGCGGGTTTCCTGTCGGAGCCGCACCAGTTCAGCGGGGTCGGCCGTTTTCCCGGCGAGACGCTGCGCCTCAAGGTAATTCTGCACCCGATCTTGTCCGCGCAGAGCAATTTCTTGGACCGAAAGTTTGACGTCAGCCGGCAAAATTCCCAACACCGGGCCATCCAACGGAATCCCCGCGCGCGACGGTCGTGGCAAACTCAACATGTCGCCCGTCTCCCAGCCCGGACCCAGCAGGCTTGCGAGCAATGTGCGCCGCTCTTGATCCAACTCGTTGAGCTTCGCGCTGGCGCTGACCGCGAGGTTCGTGTCCGGGTCAGACCGCCACCATTGTTGCTCGGGCAGCACCACTTCTGTCGCCTTGCGGCGCGCGTAGAGCGCGTTCACATCCGCGATGATGATGTCGCGGATGGTCTGCTCCGGGCACTGAATTTCGCGCATGTTTTGGATGAAGATGCGATAGTCGCTCGCCTCGATGTCGTGCCAGGCAAAAAACTGGCGGCGGATTTGCACGTTCGTCTTGATGACGGGCGAAACGGTGTTGGACGCCTCGATGACCGCCGCGATCCGCGCGGCGTTCCGATGCGCGTTCACCGACCAGCCAATGGCGAGCACCAGATTGGCCGCCAGCGAAACCCAGAGAATGACGCGCCAGCGCATGGCTTTACAGTAATGGCGAACGGCCCGACAGGAAATTGAAAAATGCGGCGCGGAAAAAGTTTCGCCACGATTTTGACTCGCAAGCCGCGCTCCAAATCGTTTTACTCTCGCCCGCATGATGAAACAGAAAGCCTACGCCGCCGCCGGCGTTGATATTGATCTCGGCAACAAAGTCAAAGCCACGCTCCCGCAACTGCTCGCCAGCACCCATCGCCGCGAAGTCCTCGGCAAAGTCGGCGGCTTCGGCGGCCTCTTCCAGCTCGACCTCAAGAAATATCGCGAGCCGATCCTCGTCAGCAGCGTGGACGGCGTGGGCACGAAGCTCAAGATCGCCTTCACGATGGACAAGCACGACACCATCGGCGCGGACCTCGTGAACCATTGCGTCAACGACATCGCTGTGCTCGGCGCGGAACCCCTTTTCTTTCTCGATTACCTCGGCACGGGCAAACTCGAACCACACGTTTTCACCGACATCATCAAAGGCTTCGCCCGCGCCTGCGCGGAAAACAACTGCGCCCTCATCGGCGGCGAAACCGCGCAGATGCCCGGCTTCTACCAGAAGGGCGAATACGACGTGAGCGGCACGATCGTCGGCGTGGTGGAAAAATCCCGGATGCTCAACGGCCAGAAAGCCGTGAAGCGCGGCGACGTCGTCATCGGCATCGAATCCAGCGGCTTGCACACGAACGGCTATTCGCTCGGACGCAAAATTTTCTTCGAGCAGTTGAAGTTGAAAACCTCCAGCCGCATCCCCGGCTCGAAGCTCCCGCTCGGCGAAGAACTCTTGAAGGTACATGTGAGCTACGGGCCACTCGTCCAAAAGTTGCTCGCGAAATTCAATCAAGGCGGCGTAGCGGCGTCTCGGCAGAGCGCCGCCGTCTCCAAGAAAAGTTTGCGGCGGTCTGCCGACGCGCCGCTACGGGCATTTGCCCACATCACCGGCGGCGGTTTCGTGGACAACATCCCGCGCGTACTGCCGAAGTCGCTCGACGTCGTCATCCGCAAAGGCTCGTGGGACATGCTGCCCATCTTCCAGATCATCGAACAAAAGAGCGGCGTGCCGGACGAGGAATTGTATCAAGTCTTCAACATGGGCATCGG
>SCTL01000211.1 GCA_004297495.1 Verrucomicrobiota bacterium | reverse complement strand
ACCGATTCCAGCCGGCTGGCGAGGTTCACCTCATGACCCAGGACCGTGTAGTTGAACAAGTGCGCGTCCGATCCCATCAGCCCGACCATGACGGCGCCGGTGTTGATGCCCGTGCCGAGGGAAAGAACCGGGAGCAATGCCTTGGCCGGCAAGCCCGCCGACGTCCGCGCTTTATTTTCGACCTCCCGCTCCAGGTTGATTTGGGTCCGCTTCTCATTCAACTGGTGAATGCCCCGTTGCGAATCTATCGCGGCGCGAACGCAATCCAAGGCATGCCTTGGATTGCTTTTGGGGGCGCCCCAAAAAGCCATGGCGCAATCACCGATGTACTTGTCGAGCGTGCCGCCGTGGTTTTTCACGGTGTCGCCAATCAGGCCGAGATACAAACTTACCGTCTGGAGCATTTCCGCGGCAATCTGGTCGAAGCAGGCTTCTGCGTCTCTGCCCGTGAAATGTTTCTCGGCAACGTACGCCGCCGTTCGCGCTTGAACGGCATCGGCCAGTTCGGTGAAGCCGCGCACATCGGCGAACAACACGGTCACTTCACGCCGCGCCCCACCGAGCGAGAGCGTTTCGGCATCGAGCAGTTCATTCACCACGTCCGGCGCGACGATTTTTGAGAAGACGGATTTCACGCGACGGCGTTCGGTTTGTTCGAAAACAACGCGGTAAGTCACGAGCATGATGTATTCAGCCAGCACCGCCCCACCGAGCGGCAGCACCAGTGGCAGCACGAGGCGATGTTGAATGTAAGCCCAAAAACAAAGGCCCGAGTACACGGCGCAAAGGATCACCACGCCGCCGGAAGCGACGTAAGTCTTGGATTGCCACGTCAGCGCGGCGGCGAGGCTGCCGAGCAGCATGATAAGCAACAATTCCGCGGCGGGAGCAACCGGGCGCACGAACCGGCCGGTGATGAGACTGTTCGCCACGTTCCAGTGTTTGCTCACGAGCAGGGTGGCTTTGCCCAGCGGCGTCGCGCCGCGATCGGTGAGGTCGTTGCCCGTGGCGCTGGAGCCGATGAGCACGAGTTTGTCCCGCAGACTTTGCGGCCAGTTCACCTCCGCGCCGGCAGTGCGTTGCTGGTCTTCGACGAGCAATTGCTCGATCGGTTCTTTGGCAATGCGCGGGTCGGTGAAGGGCAATTCCCAATTGATGAGAAAGTAGCCGTCGCGATCCACGGGGACGACGCGCTCGTTGCCCGACTTGGAGCGGAAAATGATTTTGCCGCCGGGCAAATCCACGGTGGCCGCGCTGAGATCGAGACCGAGTTCGCGCGCCGCGAGGACGATGCCCATGTGCCAGACGCGCTCGAGCGTGAAGGGTTTGGCGCGCAGCGGCACTCCGGGCGGAAGTTTGCTGCCGCCGAAATCAGCGAGATCGAATTGACCATCGGCATCGAGCTTGATTTCCACGTCTTCCAGTTCGCGGCGCGGTAAAATTATTTTTCCCGGCAACACTTGCGCTTTCGAGAGGTCCACGCCGAAACCGGGATCGGCCTCGACCAGGCGAAAGGCCGAGTGCCAGTTCGTGTAAGTGCGGAACGCCAGCGCGCGGCGGAGGACGCCGTCGGGATCGGTGTCGGCGGAGATGTCGCCGATGGCGAACGCATTGGCGACGAACAGGCGGTGCGGCGGCACGGCGTGTTCGGAAGCGAGGATGGCCATGCCCGCGCGCTGGAGCTGCCAGGCAAAGAATTCATCCGACTCGACGAGGGTGAATTCGTCGCCGTTGTCTTGGTAGCTCTGGGTTGGTTTGCCGTCGCCGATCGCGGCCAGAAAATTCGTGACCTCCGGCGATTGCGCCGTGGGCACGGACACGGCGGCATGATCGGGGCGCAGTTCGCGGAAGATGACGTCGAAGCCGGCGGCGCGGGCGTGTTGGGCGGCGAGTTCGCGCAGCATCCGGCCGTAAATGTGACGCGGCCAGTAGAGACCATAACTGTGTTTGAGCAATCCATGGTTGATGGCGGCGATGCTGTCATCGCTGATGAGGACGGCGGAAAGATTGGTGGCAGTGGGCTGGGGAAACTGGAGCGCGGCCTTGCTGCGCCAGTCGTAGGTGATGCGCTCGAAGCGTTGGAGGAATTCAAAACGCGCGAGGTCGAGCAGGCAGACGAGCAGGATGACGCTCGTGGCGATGATCGCGGGGGCGAGCTTGACGGGCTTGAGCTTCAACGGGGCGAACTAAACAAAAAAACCAGAGCAACTCAAGGCTGCTCTGGTTGGATTGAAGAACGTTCGGCTGACTACGGGCCGCCCGGGACGCTGGCGCCGCTGTTCCCGTTGAACCCGGTGCGCGGCGAGACGTAATAAGTGGTCTGATCCACCACAAAGGAAGTCGGCGGCGTGTTCGGGCCAATTCTGGCTTCCTTGGCCGCCTTGACCATCGCCTGTTGATCGAAGTTCGGGATGGGAGTGACCAGGCCAGTCTTCGCGTCGTATTGATAGCCGCCGGTGACAACCTGCGTCACGACGGTGCCGTCGGGTTGGGTATAGGCGACGACCACGGAGCCGACGAGCACCTGCACCACGCCGTCGGAACTGACAGTGTAGATGGTGCCGCGGATGCCAGCGACGCCGTTGGGCATCTTCACTTCATAGCGTGAACCGGCGGAGAGTTTCTTGGTCGTGCCAAAGACTTTGCCCATGCGCAGGTCGAGTTGTGTCTCGGTCACCACGTCTGCGCCGGTTTCCACGACTTCGAGCTTGTCAATCGAGAGGACCGAGTCCGCGAGAACGCGAACCACGTCCTGTTCGGCGACGGGCTTGTAGGAACGATAATCTCCCGCCGAAGTATTATTCTGGGAGTTGCGTTCTTCACCGAGAACGATGTCCACGTAGGAATCCTGCGCGGTCTGAACGATGGTGCCCGCCTTCAGCGTGGCGCCCACTTTCAAGGGCTGCCAAAGGTTGTTACCGGTGGAATAGCGCGCGGCGCCTTGGATGCGAACGACTTTGCCCACGCGGGTTTTGCCGGGAGCGGCGTTGACGGTCGCGACCGAG
>SCTL01000210.1 GCA_004297495.1 Verrucomicrobiota bacterium | reverse complement strand
GTGATGGTGGGGGCAATATCGCCAGCGCTGATGGTCAACACGGCGGGACTGCTGGTGACTGAGCCGTAGAGATTGGTGATGACCACAGTATAACCCGGCGCACTCACACTGTCGGCGGGCTGCGCATTGGTGACACCCAAGACAGCCGTCGTGCTGCCAAAATTGGTGGAGCCGTTGCCAGTGGGACCATCGCTGATGTTCACGTCGTTGGTGCGCCACTGATAACTTAATGGAGCCACGCCACCCGCCGTTACGGAGAAGGTAACATTGTCACCTGGATTACCGCTGTAGCTGGCTGGCTGGACACTGATCACCGGGCGCGGATCGCTCGGCAACACCAGATCAATGGATTTGTTCGCCACGTTGTTGGAAAGAGAAGCGCCCACCGCCCAGCCGGGCAAGTTTGTCAGACCAAAATTAAACGCATTCAAGCTCGCATATCTAACCAGCGCAAATTGCACCGGATACGATCCGAAAAACACAGGGGTCGAACCGAGTTGAATGAGGTTGGTGGAGCCAGCAGTCGTCAAGGTCCCAACAAATGCCTTGGTGGCGGCATCGGAAGTAATGGTCAAACCCAGCAGTGAATTCGCAGTGAAAAAGTTGGTAAGCGGGATCGAACTGGTCGCCAGCGCATTGCTCACAATAAATGTGGAATTGGTAAGACTGATCAAGTTGTTGGCTGAAACTGTGTTTGTTGCGACGGTGATGCGGTTGATAAACGCCGTTCCATTAGTCACGCCCAATTGGCCGAACGTGCCGAGAGCGCCAGTGGTTGTAGCAACCGTGAAACCCATCTTCAAAACCGTGTTGACCTTAAATGTGGCATTGCCGTTGATGAAGATTCTCCCAATCACTGGCTGGGCACTGGCCCGTGCGGCCGTGCTTTGTTGACTGCCCAAAACCAAGGTGTTGACGTCAATGATCCCGGCATTGAACTTGAGAATGCCATTGCAAGCAGCCCCATTAAGAACCGTGGTATCCGTGCTGACCGGATCCTGGCCAAGAATCATCGTGTCCACCATCGCGTCCACGCTGCCGTAGGTGAAGTCATTCGTTCCCAAAGCCACACCGGAACCCGACCCGCGCGGCCCCATGTCGCCGACCGTCCAGTAAGAGACGCGGGTCGAGCCGCCGTTGGTTCCGCGGAATATCGCCGTGGGATTATTGTTGGTAAAAAAGGAAGCAAAGGCCATCACACCCACGGCTTTGCACCGACCAATGGAAATCGTGTCAACGTTGATCGTGTTCGCCTGGCCCAGATACAAAAAGTCGGCGCCGCCCTGTGTGCCGGCTCCGTTATAACCAACGTCTATCCCCAACGACGTCGAATGAACATTGGCCGGAGAAAACACCGCCGTAATCACATTGGTTTTTGCGAGCAGCAATGTTCCCGTCACCGCCGCTCCGTTGGCAGTGGGAACTGTTCCCGCACCCGTGCTGCCGACGAAGATGTTCCGCACTGAACCGCTGAATGAGTTCAGGCCGGTCATATCAAGAGTGGAACGCTGTGTTCCGGTGCCGCTCACGTCGCCCTGGTTCACGACAAAGTTCGCGGAAAGATTGCTCACCACCAGCGTTCCATTGCCGGTAACCGTCGCGTTCACCTGCTGCGTCGTTGGACTGCCGGTGCCTGGTGTCCCGACAAACACGCTGCCCGTGTTGGTTACACTCAAGATTGCACTGTTGGCAATGAGGGTGGTGTGATTGTTGTTCGTGTTGCCGTAGGCCAGCGAACCAATCGTGAGCGTTGCGTCCACGATGTTGTTCACATTCGAGACCGTGGCCACGGCGCCAGAATCAAAAAACTTCACGTCGTCGGCGCTGGGGGGAACGCCGCCGGTCCAGTTACCCGGTGTGGACCAGTTGATGTCGGAGCCGCTCGCGCCGTTCCAGACGATCGTAGCACTGGAGGCTGTAGTCGTGACGATGGCCAGGCACAAGGCCAAGATGCGGACAATTTTGATGGGAAGGCAGGTGGTATTCATCGGGGTGCGGCTTCTATTCAACGTTCAACGGTTCATTCCGGGATTCATGCAGAAGTGTAGGCGGGTATCCGCCATCCCAACAATTGAGCAGAGGAGATAGGCCTGGCTACGCCTTTTGACATATTGACTTACTGGAAAGTCGGAAGCGGGACGGCGTGAATGTTTCGTCTCGTCCTCGTCCTCGACTTTCAGGGATTTCGAGGACGAGAACGAGAACGAGGACGACGAGGAATGTGAAGCGGGAAAAGCTACGCCGGCTTTACGCCGGCACTCACTCCAGATGAATGATGCCCCGCTTGACGGCCGTGGTCACCGCCTGCGTGCGGTCAATGACATGCAGCTTGGTGAAGATGTTTGCGACGTGAACCTTGACCGTGCCTTCAACGATGCCGAGCGCGACGCCGATTTCCTTGTTGCTCTTGCCGGCAGCCATCATCCGCAAAACATCTGTCTCGCGCTCCGACAACATCGAATGCTTCAAGCGCGCCGCCAGGCGGTTGGAAATCTCCGGCGGGAAATACTGCCGACCCGCATGCACCGCACGAATCGCCTCGACCAGCGTGGTGATGGGCATGTCCTTGAGCAAATAGCCCGACGCGCCGGCTTGCAACGCGCGGTAAATATCCTCCTCGGCCCCGTAAGTGCTGAGCACAATCGCCCGCACGTCGCCGAATTCCTCGCGCAGCTTCGTGATCGTCAGCGCACCGTCCATGCCCGGCAGGCGCATGTCCATCAGCACCACGTCGGGACGCTGCTTGCGAAATGTCTCGATGGCTTCCTTGCCGTCCTCCGCGTGCGCCACCACGGCAATGTCCGGCGCCACGTCGGAAATCGTCATCAGCCCCATCCGAATCAGGATGTGATCCTCGACGACCATCACGCCGATCTTGCGCTTCGTGGTTGAACTCGCGGTTTGCATGTGATTGAGGCGCTAGTCTGGTTTGGTGCCACCCGGCGCGCAAGGAATCCGCACCGCGATGGTCGCGCCGTTGCCCGGTTCGCTGGTAACGGTTAATTCTCCGCCCAGCTTGCGTGCGCGGCTGCGGAGATTTTGCAATCCGAGATGCCCCACCATGCCGTTCAAAACCGTGGCCGGGACGAAGCCGCGCCCGTCGTCGCGCACGGATAACAGCACGGCGTCGTCAGCGAAATTCAAACTCACGGTCACGGTGCGCGCCTGCGCGTGCTTCAACGCATTGGTCAGTGCCTCCTGCGTGATGCGCAACAGGTGATGCTCCATCGCGGGCGGCAACGGACGGCTGTTGCCGGACACCTGAACATCCACGTGCGTCAGATTGCCATTGGCCATCTGCGACACGATGTCTGACAACGCCGTTTTCAAATCGTGATCGGCCAGCGCCGGGGCTTTCCAATCCCACAAACTATGACGCACCTCCGTGCGGCTGAACCGAACCATCTTGCGCGCGAGGTCGAGATGATGCTTCGCCCCCTCCGGACTGCGGCTCAGTTTCGTTTCGACACCGTCCAACTGCATCATGATCCCGTTCAACCCCTGCTCCAGCCCGTCGTGGATTTCGGCGGCGAGGCGGTTGCGCTCTGCCAGCGTCGCGGACGTTTTCGTTTCCTCCTCCAATCGCGCCATGGTCGCGCGCAACGCCTGCGTCCGCTCGGCGACTTTCCGGTGCAACTGGCGAATCCACACCAAGGCTCCC
>SCTL01000209.1 GCA_004297495.1 Verrucomicrobiota bacterium | reverse complement strand
TCCAGTAGCTGGAGATGGCCATCGGATTCGTGTCGGGCGTGCGGCCTTGCGCGCGCATGACAGCTTCGTATTCCTCGCGCGCCCAGACTTCCACGGAATCTTCGTAACGCTCCGCCGTCGTGATGCGGCGATCCTGTTCCGGCGTCATGCCGTCGGCGGTGCGCTTGTTGCCGAGATAAAGATTGATGCCGCCCTGATTCGGCAGCAGTTGAAAATGGTCGGACTGCCGGAGGTTCACAAATCCCCACGCGACCGCCATCGCGAACGCGCCGAGCAATCCGGCCAACGGAATCAGCGCGCTGACTTTCCTTGTCTGCCACCAGCGCCACGCGGCGAAGGCCGGATACACCGCGAAATAAACGAGAATGTTCGCCCGGCCTTGCGAGGCGAGCGACATGATCGCGCCGCACACGGCCCACAACACGGCGGCTTTCGCTCCGGTTTTTTCCGCCGCGATGAGTTGCAACCACAGACCGGCGCAAATCAGGAACAGGTAAGTTGGTTCGATCAACAACTCGCCTTCGAAATATAGCGGCACGGGCGCGAGCAGAAACAGCGCGCCGCCGATCGCGCCGGTGAGCCGATGCCGAAACATCCGCGCGCCGAGCAACGCCACGATTACGCCGGTGGCGATGCCGAGCAAATGTTGCACAAAGATCGCGAGGTCCACGCCCCACGCGCCGCCGAGTTTGTAGCAGACGGCGAGAAACATCGGGTAGAGCAGGGGACGGAAGCCGTGCAGATCGTGCAGGTCGTCGCCGGCCAGCAGCATCCGCGCGACGGTGTCGTAGTATTTCTGGTCGAGCGTCGGCACGCCGAACGACGGCGAGTGCGCATGTTCAAGAAAGAATCCGATGCGCAACACCAGCCCGAGCAGGCAAAGCCCGATGAGACATTTCTTGAACGTGAATTCGGAAACATCGCGCGCGAACAGCGAGTTGGTGTCGGTCGAGACCGGGTTCGCGGCGGGCGCAGGCGTGGTGGCGGAATCAAATTTCATGAATGTCGCGCGTCATGCTGGAAGCGCCGCGCGGCGAAATCAAGGGCGAGCTTTGCCGGCGGGCGGCTGTCCCAGCCGTAGCGCTCACGTTCGCGAAGTGAGGTTGAGTAAACTGGGCGCGTTCGTGCGTATCGGACCCGCTGCGGCCGGGACGGCCGCGCGCCGTTGCTTCGATTGACGCTGTGGGCGCAAGCTACTACGCTGAATCAGCTTTATGAGTGAACTGCAAAATTCCCTGCTCGAACTGATCCGCCGCACTTCCGCCGAGATTCCCGATGATGTCCACGGCGCTATTCTCGCATCGCTGGAGAACGAGAAGCGCGGGTCGCTCGCGGCGAATGCCATCAAGATCATTGACCAGAACATCGCGCTCGCGAAAAACAAATCGCAACCCATCTGCCAGGACACGGGGAGCATTTTGTTTTACGTGGATTGCCCCGTTGATTACGACCAGATCACGTTCGCCGAGACAGCGCGCGAAGCCGTGACGCTCGCGACCAAGAAAGGTTTTCTCCGCCAGAACTCCGTGGATTCGCTCACCGGCAAGAACGACGGCACGAACGTCGGGCCGGGCGCGCCGTCGTTTCATTTTCATCAGCATCGCTCGCCGGAAGTCAGCGTGCGGCTGGTGCTCAAGGGCGGCGGCTGCGAAAACGTCGGCGCGCAATACTCGTTGCCGGACGACGGCCTCAAGGCGAACCGCGACCTCGACGGCTGCCGCAAGGCGATCCTCGACGCGGTGTTGCAGGCGCAGGGCAAAGGCTGCGGGCCGGGCATCCTGGG
>SCTL01000208.1 GCA_004297495.1 Verrucomicrobiota bacterium | reverse complement strand
CGTTGGGCCAGCAGCAATTCCTGCCGGCACGTATTCGTGTCTGGCAACGCGCCAAAGAAATAGGAGCCGGCGATGGTGAGGTCACCCGCGCAAACAATTTTCGCGGGCGGCGGATTCAGTCCGTTCACCAGGTTGACGAGCCGCGAATCCAGATTCGTCTGCGGCAGCCCGAGCGCGCCCGTCACGCTCATGTGGATGTCGGCGATCACCACGACCGTGGCGGAATCCACTGAGTACGGGTTGAACAGCATCGAGACCATCACGTCCAGCGGGTTCGTGCTGGAAATTGCGGCGCGCAGCGGAGTCGCGGCGCCCAATAGTCCTGCCATCAGCAAGAAGGTGAAACCTGCCTCGTAACGAATGTAGCGACCGACGACCATACCACGTTGCGTTGACTAACTGGGCTGATGCTCGAAATGAAATTACATTATCATGCGACAACGCGCAACACTCCGCTTGCTTTAGTTTCCCATTCTGACAAAACGAACGCGCGCACCGGCGATGAAGATCGAATCCACCTCGGGAATTATTTTACGAACACGGCGACTGACGGAAACGAGCCTGATTGTAAACTGGCTTACACCCGACCTCGGCCGCGTTGCCACCGTGGCCAAGGGCGCAAGGCGGCTCAAATCCGCATTCGCCGGCCAGTTGGATTTGTTTTACGAAGCCAGTTTCAGTTTCGCCCGCAGCCGCCGCTCGGACCTGCACACGTTGCGCGAAGTCAGGTTGCTGGACGCGCACGCTCCGCTCCGGCTGGACCTCGCCTGGCTGGAGCAAGCCGCTTACGCCGCCGCGCTCATTGAACAAACCACGGAGACGGAGACGCCGCTCGCGGAGATTCACGCCCTGTTTGCCGGACTGCTAAAACATCTGCCCGCGCAACCGGCTCGACCACGCACCATTTTTGCCTTTGAGATGAAGCTGCTGCGCGCTCTCGGTCTGCAACCGGACTTGGACCAGACCAAATTATCCGCCGAACTCCGAACATTGGCCGAATCGCTGACGGTCACGCCGTGGGCGCAACTCTCCGGACTGCGCGCCACCGCCGCGCAAGCCCGAGGCCTCGAACAATTCCTGCATGGTTACTTGATCTATCATTTGGGCCGGATTCCGCCGCACCGTTCGCACGTCATCCATCCTGCAAAACTTTGATCCGCCTCCCGCGTGGACGATTCCCGTCGGCGAATCCGCCGCGGCTCGGCTCCTGGTCTGAACCGAATGGAGAATCCTCGCCCGGAAATATTTCGCGCTTGCCGAATCGCCGGAAAATTGCGCATTGATGGTCTCAGTTGTTTGGAAGCAATGCGAGGCATTGCCGGAACTGAAAAGTCATTGCATGGAAAAACCATTTTCACTTAAAGGCGAAACGGCGCTGATCACCGGCGGTGGCAGCGGAGTCGGGCTGGGCATGGCGACTTGTTTCGTCAAAGCCGGAGCGCGGGTCGTCCTCGTGGGCCGACGTGCCGACGTGCTTAAAGTCGCCGCCAAAAAACTTGGCCGAAACGCTTTCGTCGAACCGCATGACATCACCGAATTGGATGGGGCGCAGGATTTGATCCAGCGCGTGACCAGCCGGGTCGGCCCGATTTCCATTCTGGTGAACAACGCGGGCGTCCATCTGAAGAAGCTCGCGGTGGACACGACGCCCGCCGAGTTCAACGCCGTTTTGCAAACGCACGTGGTGGCGGCGTTCGCGCTGACGCGCGCGGCATTGCCCGGCATGATCCGGCGCAAACACGGCTGCGTGCTGTTCACGGCTTCGATGGCGTCGCTCTTCGGCATCCCGTACGTGTCCGCCTATTCAGCGGCGAAATCCGCCTATCTCGGCGTGGTGCGATCGCTGGCCACGGAAGTTTCGCCGCACGGAGTGCGCGTCAACGCCATTGCGCCGGGTTGGATCGAATCGGACATGATGCGCAAGGCGCTGGATGGCGATCCCGCGCGCCGGGCGAAAATTCTCGGGCGCACACCGATGAATTGCTTTGGCCAGGCGGAGGACATCGGCTGGGCGGCAACTTATCTTTGCTCGCCCGCGGGAAAATTCGTCACCGGAATCGTGTTGCCGGTGGACGGCGGCGTGAGTATCGGCTTCTGAGAAGCGGACCGAGAATTCCGAAATCCGAGCGAGCGCGCGGCGGTTCAACGCAGCTTTGCGTCCAGCCGGGTCAGGACTTCGCACAAGGCCTTCATGCGGGGCGTCGGCACATTAGCCTGCCGCGCGAGCCGCAGCGGCGCAAGAAAAAGACTTTCCACTTCCAGCGAGCGACCGGCTTCAAAATCAAGAATGGTCGAGGCCTTGTATGCGCCCAAGCCGCGAGTACGTTCAATCATGTTGTCCGCCAGGGACGCGTTGATCTGGTGTCCAAGTGCGTTGGCGGCGGCAATGGTTTCGAGCATCAGTTCGCGGACGAGTTTTTCCCACGGGCCACGGTCGAGCAGTTCGCCGCTGGCAAGGCAGGGGAGAGGTTGAGCGTTGAAAGTTGGGGATTGAGAGACGAGCGCACCGTAGCCGGCGGCGCTGGCGACACCAAGTCCGTTGAAGGGAATGTTCCAGACGAGCTTCTCCCAATGCGCCCGCGCCAGATTGTCAGTGACTTTGCAAACCACGCCCGCGTGGCGGAACAGCGACGCGATGTCGTGCGTGCGCGGCTCGGGCCAGCGTTGGAATTCGCCCAGCAAAATTCTCCCCTCGCCAAGATGCTGAATCACGCCGGGCGCAGTCCGGTTCAAACCCACGAAGCAGAGGCCGCCGAGAATTTGTCCAACGGGGAAAAGTTTCGCGAGTTGCTCCTCGTTGCCGAGTCCGTTCTGCAAAGTGACGACGGCGGTGTGCGGTCCGACGAGTGGCGGCAGGAGTTTCGGGAATTGATCGTTGGCCGTCGTCTTGAGCGCAATCAACACCAGGTCGCTCACGCCTATTTCCTCGGGAGCACGCGCGGTGTGTGGACGCGTGTTAAAGTCTCCAGCCGGACTGTGAATCGTCACGCCGCGCTGCCGCACCGTCTCATAATCGGAACGCAACAGGAAATAAACGTCGCGTCCCGCGCGGCACAACATCGCGCCGTAATAACTGCCCACCGCTCCACAACCGACGACGGCGATCTTCATGGATTGTTGGATGAATGGATTATTGGATTCCGACAGAACCGTGCGCGAGCATCATCCCTTGATCCATCAATCCAATGACCCATTAACACAATAAAAAAGGCACTCTGACTTGCGCCAGAGTGCCTCGTGAATGAAAGCGGATTACTTGAGGATCGCGTCCTTCGCGGCCTTGGCGACGCGGAACTTCACGACGCGCTTGGCCGGAATCTGGATCTGTTCGCCGGTGGCGGGATTGCGGCCGATGCGGGCCTTGCGGTTCACGAGAACCAGCTTGCCGAGACCCGGAATGGTGAAGCTGTTCTTCGCATTCTTGTAGGCGAGATCAGCGATGATCGCGAGGATTTCGACGGCTTGTTTCTTCTTGAGGCCGGCCTTCTCGGCGATTGCGGCGGCGACTTGGGATTTGCTCAGTGCTTTTGCCATAGTGTGTTTTTGTTTTGGTTGTTTTGTAATTACTGCGTCTGTTCTCGTCTTCGGACTTGGTGAAAGTCATTCGACTGGAAGCGAGTTAATGTTGTCGCGTCGTTTCGTGCAAGACTAAATTTCAAAAAAAATGCTGATAAACCGGGGCTTAGTTGAGGTCTCCAACAAACGTGGGGCTTGACTTGAATCGCAGTTCTTCCAACATCGCGCCGTGCCGCTCTTCACCATACAGAACGAATTCCGGTACGAGATCGTCCGCAAAATTTTCGAGGGCGGGATGGGCGTGGTGTACGAAGCCGAACAAATCGGCGCGCGCGATTTCGTCAAACGCGTGGCGATGAAAGTCATCCGCCCGAACTACGCGAGTCAGAAGACGTTCATTGATAACTTCATCGGCGAAGCCAAACTCGTCGCGGATTTGATCCACACCAACATCGTCCAGACCTACCATCTGGGCGAAGCCAACGGCGTTTTTTTCATCGCCATGGAATTGATCCGGGGCGTGAACCTCGAACAATTCGCGCAACAACTGGCGGACAAAAAGAAAGTGCTTTCGCGCGAACTCGCCGTGTTCATCGTCAGCCGCGTGGCGCGCGGGCTGGCTTACGCGCACGCGAAAAAAGACAAGGATGGCAAGCCGCTCGGCATCGTGCATCGCGATGTGAGCTTCAAAAACGTGATGATTGCGTTTGAAGGCGACGTGAAACTGACTGACTTCGGCATCGCGAAGGCGAAGGGTTTTCTCACGGACCAGGAGGGTGAAGTTGTCGCCGGCAAGGCGGATTACATGAGTCCTGAGCAGGCGAATTTCCAAATCACGGACAAGCGTTCGGATATTTTCTCGGTCGGTGTAGTGCTCGCGCATCTGTTGCTCGGCAAAAACATTTTCAAAGGGCCGACCGCCGATGAATCGCGCCAGCGCGTGCTCAAGATGCCGATCCCGGATTTCCGGCCGATGGATGAGCGCATTGACGACAAGTTGAACGACATCCTCCAGCGTTGCCTCTCACGCGATCTGGAAACGCGTTACGCTTCGGCGGACGAACTCATGTACGAACTCGAGTATTACATCTATCACGGCGGCTACGGCCCGACGAACGAAACGCTCGGCAAGTTCATGCGCGAGTTGTTCGGCCAGATGATTCCGCCGGCGGTGGACCGGCCACGCGGTCAGACCGAGTTGATCGAGCACACTTCGCGGATTCATTCCCAGCCTTGAGTCGCATGAAACGTTCTTCGTCCGGTCGAGTAGTAAAACTCGGTTTGATCCAGACTGCCTGCGCTGCTGACGCGACCGCCAATCTCCGGAAAACCCTCGCGTGCGTGGAAAGAGCCGCGAAGCAGGGCGCTCAAATCATCTGCACGCAGGAACTTTTCCGCTCGCAATATTTTTGCCAGAGCGAAGACCACGAGAACTTCAAACTCGCCGAACCAATTCCCGGCCCGAGCACGGAGGCGTTTCGGAAACTCGCGAAGAAGCACAAGGTCGTCATCATCGCGTCGCTGTTCGAGAAACGCGCCGCTGGAGTTTATCACAACACTGCCGCCGTTATTGATGCGGATGGCTCGTTGCTCGGCACGTATCGGAAGATGCACATTCCGGACGATCCGCTTTACTACGAGAAATTTTATTTCACGCCCGGTGATCTCGGCTTTCGCGCGTGGCAAACGCGCTACGGCAAGATCGGCGTGCTCATCTGCTGGGATCAATGGTATCCCGAAGGCGCGCGGCTCACT
>SCTL01000207.1 GCA_004297495.1 Verrucomicrobiota bacterium | reverse complement strand
TCTGCGTCGGTCAGAAACTTCGCAGCGTCGGAGTCAAGGCGGGCGCGATTGTAGTGAAATGCGCCCCACCCGGCGGTGGCGAGGAGGGCCAGAGTCAAAATCGAATAAAGCACTGTCTTCATGCCGCTCCTACTGCACATCCGGTGCCAGCCGCGCGGTCAGCCGCGCGGGGCGGCAGTGCTGGCTCGCACCGTAAGCTCGGCGGGCATCAACCGGCTGTCCACGGATTCGCGCCGGAGCAGCCGGCTCATGAGATCGAACGCCACGTCGCCAAGTCGGGCTTTAGCCTGGCGCATGGTGGACAAGGGCACACGAAAATGTTCCGCCATCAGCACATTGCCGAAACCAATGATCGAGATGTCGTCCGGAATCTTGAGACCTTGTTTCAACAACGCCTCGGCGCATCCGACCGCCACGAGATCATTCACCGCCTGAATGGCGGTCGCCTTGCACTTCTCATCCAAAAACTGGAGGCCGGCTTTCGCCCCGTCCTCGATCGTGCTCCCGGCGTTGAAGACGAATTTGTCGTCCACTTCCAGGCCGAATTCACGGAGCGCGCGACGGTAGCCTTCAAAACGCAAATGAGCCCACGGCGCGACCAGTTTGCCGCTCAGAAACGCAATGCGACGATGGCCGAGCTTCAACAGGTGCTGCGCGGCGTGGTAGCCGCCAACGAGATCGTCCGGGCTGACGAAGGGAAATTGCGAACAGAACGGCGCGGGTTGGCCGAGCAGGACGACCGGCGTGCCGCGCGCCTTGAGTTCGTGGTAAATGCGCGCCTCGGATTCCATGCGATAGGCCGGGGCGACGAATAAGCCGTCCACACGCCGCGCCAGCAAACGGCGGATGACAGTTTCCTCGCGCGCGGGAGTGTTGTCGGTGTGCGCCAGCAGAGTGTCGTAGCCGGCTTGATGCGCCTGTTCCTCGAGGGCAGCCACAATGCGGGTGAAAACCGGATTGGTGATCGTGGGAATGACCAGGCCGAACAACTTGGTGGTGCGCGTGCGCAACGACTGTGCGCCGGGATCGGGCACGTAGCCGAGTTGTTGCGCGAGGACTTTGATCCGCGCGCGCGTCGCGTCGGAAACATCCGGCGCGTTGCGCAGCGCCTTCGACACCGTCATGATCGAAACGCCGGCGCGCAGGGCGATGTCTTTCAAACGAATCATCGCCATTCAAACATTCGCTCCCCGCCAGTGAAGTTTCCGGCGCAGCGCCTCGAAGAACGAACTGTCGGCGAGATGCATCAACCGCACGCTGTGCGGACTGCGGCGGACGAGAATTTCCTCGTTGGAATCCAGTTCGCGAATCACTTCGCCGTCCGCGCTCAGGATGGTCGAGCCTTTCGGGCCGAGCGCTTTGACGCGGATGAGCGCGGTGAGCGGCAGGATCAACGAGCGGTTCGACAGCGTGTGCGGACTGATGGGCGTGAGCGCGAACACTTCCGCCGTGGGAAAGACCAGCGCGCCGCCCGCCGCCAGCGAGTAGGCGGTCGAACCCGTGGGCGAACTCACGATGAGACCATCGCAACGATAGCGCGTGAGCGGTTCGTGATTCACGTTCACCTCCAGTTCGATGAGACGCGAGACGCTGCCACGGCTGATGACGACGTCATTGAGCGCAGCGCACAAAGTTTTTTTGCCGTCGAGTTGCGCCGAGGCTTCGATCAGCGCGCGTGACTCGAATTTGAATTTGCCGGCCCAGATATGTTTGAGCGCGCGGGGCAGTTCGTCCGCGCTGACGGCGGTCAGGAATCCGAGCGTGCCGACGTTGACGCCGAGCAACGGCGTCCGTGAACCGGCGATTTCACGCGCGGCGCGGAGCATCGTGCCGTCGCCGCCAAAGACGAGGAGCAGATTGGCGTGGCGGGAAAGTTCGCGGGCGTCGGGCAGGACGGCGCATTTGAGTCCGAAGCAGGCGGCGGTGGCGGCGTCGGCGAGCACGGTGCGGCCAGCAGCGCGGATGAGACGCGCGGCGCGGGTGACGACGTCCGACTGCGCGAGTTTCTCCGGATGTCCGATCAGCCCGATGGTCTGGATTTTGTCAGCCGTTTTTTTCAAGCAACACGAGGAATTCCTTGTTCCCCGCCGGCCCGAGAATGGGCGATTCCGTGACGCCGCGCCAGTGCAGATTCGTTTGCGCGCCGGCAAATTCCTGCAACTCGCGGATCACGCGTTCATGCACGGCGGGGTCGGTGATCACGCCCGCGCCTTTGTCGGCCTCCGCCTTGCCGGCTTCGAACTGCGGTTTGATGAGCGCGACAATTTTTCCGCCGGCCCGGAGCAGGG
>SCTL01000206.1 GCA_004297495.1 Verrucomicrobiota bacterium | reverse complement strand
GGTGTTTGCAGCAATTGCGGCAACGTAATCTTGCCATCGTACGCGGTGTAGGTGGCGTAGTAGGTGAAACTGCCGTCGTCGTTCCGGAAACGGACGAAGCGGGCATCCTCGATGCCGTTGCTCTGGCTGGGCGTGGACGGAAAAAGCACGCGCTGCGAAACACGGCTGTCGGGCGCGAAGTTCACTTCATAATTTGATTCCGCCAGCAGCAGGATGCCGCGCGCGGCGCGGGTCGCTGTGGCGTCGGAGGTGTCGGAGGTCAAGCCCGAGGCCAGGAGAATTGCGTGCAACTCTTTCAGCGTGAAATCTTCATGCAATTTGTCGAGGACGCGCCGGCAAAAATCATTTTGCACACCCGCCTCCTGAAGTTTGTTGGCAAACAATCCCTTGGTGTAGGCGGCATTGGGCACGCGCTCCGGCTCCGCCGCAAACGGAACGGGCGGCGTGAGCGTGATGCGATGTTGCGCACTGACCGAGCCGGTGCGGAAAGTGATGGAGGAAATATGGCCCTCGCCGATGGCCCGCAAACTCAGGATGAAACGCAGCGCGCCCTTCGGGAGACCAGACTGGTCGGGGTGCGGCACGATGGACGGATTGAACAGCGCCGCAGACTCCGGCGAATACTCGTGCGTGAAAAAAGCGCCGATGAGCATTTGTCGTTCGGGCGACAACTGCGCGCCGGGTTCGAGATAAATCTTAACGAGTTCGAAGCGGGCGCGAAAAATCCTTTCAACGTGCTCGTGCCGGTCCGCGAACTCGCCGAGTACCTGGCCCAGCAACTTGGGAACTTGATCCTCAGGGAGAGACATGATTCGGGCTACGATCCGTCGCGCGATGTCGTCGGTGGTGGGACGAAACGGGCGGATCAGCACGCGCGAACGATCCGGGATCAAAGTCGGCCCGATGCGTTTGGCGTGAAGGGCGGTTCGTTTGGGTTTGGTCATGAACTCATTTCCGGCTCCGGAATTGACACCGGACATTCCTCTCCCGTTGGTTCCTTGAAACTGGTGAGAGTATTTTGCAGCGCCCGCTTTTCGGCCAGGGCGAGCAAGAAAGCCAGCGTGGATTCAGCGCCTTGATTCTGGCTCAGCCGATCCACGTGCAAGCCGTCACGACAACCGCCGGTGCCCGGATCGTAGAGCGCAATGCCTAGATCGTTGCGCCCGAGAAACCACTCGAACGCGCGGCGCGCTTCGGCCACCCAGAGCATGTCGCCCGTGGCGTGATACGCTTCGACGCAAGCCGAGACGGTTGCCTGCGCCTCAATGGGCTGTTGGTCGAACGGCGCGGGCTTCTGGCCGCGCCGGTAAAATCCATTCGAGCCGACGGGCCGGAAAGCGCCGCTTGCGGAGGTCTGAACCTTGATCAACCAGCGCAAGGCTTTGAGGCCGGTCTCCAGCATCGACGCGGAGTTCATGCAGCGTCCGCTGAGAATCAGCGCGTGCGGCAGTTTCGCATTCGCATACGAGACGATTTCTTCGAACCAGTGCCAGTCTTCGGTGGCAGTATCGGCGTAACTCTGCATCAATCGTGCGGTGAGCGATTCGCGGATGTGGTTTGTGCGCCGGTCGCCGCTGAACCGCCGCAGGTATTCGTCAATGCCAATGAGGGTGAATGCCCACGCGCGCGGCGACGCAAATTCGGCCGCCACCGGCAGCGCCTGCTCGAAGAGTTGCGCCGCGAGCATTTGGAAACTGCCCTGGCCCGCCTGCGACACGCACAGCCCCAGCGCCCACAGCGCGTGGCCCTGACAATCTTCCGAGCCGACTTCCTCCAGCCAGCGACGGTCGAAGCTCATGAAGTTGCGGAAGCGTCCATGCTTGCGGTCGAAGGCATGATTGAGAAACGCCGCATACGTGGCAGCCTGCGCGCCGAGTTCCGGCGAACCGTGCCCCAATTTTTGCAGCATCAATGCCAGCACCAACGCGCGGGCGTTGTCGTCCGTGCAATAGCCTTCGGCAAAATTGGGCACCGTGAAACTTGCGTGCTGAAAAATGCCGGTCGAATCACTCATACGAAATAAATGATCCAGCTTCAATTCAGGCAACTGCCCGGGCCGTTCGTCGAGCGTTTTGATCGGTGAAGATTTTCGACCGACGAAACTGTGATCCTGTCGCGCCTGTTCGAAGGACTTCGCGTAAAGTTGAGCCACGCGGCTCCACACCATGTCGCGCCCGAGTTTGTAGGCATTCTTGCGCATCGAATGGCGCAACGTTTCGTCACGTAACAATTCCACCACCGCCACCGCGATCGCTGGCGCGTCGCGGAACGGCACCAGTTTGCCGCGTTCCGCCGTCAGCAATTCCGCCGCGTGCCAGTAGGGCGTGGACACCACGGCATTGCCCGCACCGAACGCATACGCCAGCGTGCCCGACGTGATTTGCGCTTCGGTCAGGTAAGGCGTCAGATAAATGTCCGCCGCGCCGATGAAGCGCATCAACTCCTCCAACTCGACGAAGCGATTGAAGAAGACGACGTGCTTCTGCACGCCGAGATCTTTGGCCAGCCTTTCCAGGGTCAAGCGATAAGCCTCGCCCTCCTCGCGCAGCAGATTCGGATGCGTCTGGCCCAGCACGATGTAAACGATGTTGGGAAATTCGCGGATGATGTCGGGCAACGCCTGCAAGGCAAACTCGATGCCCTTGTTGGGAGAAAGCAACCCGAACGTGAGTAACACCTGTTTGCCGGCCACACCAAACTCGTCCTTAAAATAATTTGGGTCCGCAAAAGGCATGTCGGGAATGCCGTGCGGGATCAAATCAATCTTGTCCGCTGGCGCTTGATAAACGTCACGCAGGAGTTCCTGCCCCCTTTCGCTCATCACCACGATCCGTGACGAGAGCCGTATCAATTCACGCATCACGCGCCGTTGCACTCCGTTCGGCTCGCGCAGAATCGTGTGCAAGGTGGTGACGATGGGCATTCGCAGTTCGCGCAACAACGCCAGCACATGGCTGCCCGCCGGCCCGCCAAAAATACCGAACTCATGTTGCACGCAAACCACGTCCACGTCCGTGATGTTCAGGAAATCCGCCGCGCGCAAGTACGACGGCAGGTCCTGCTCCGCGATCTCGAACCGCACCTCCGGCGGATAATCGTAGCCGCCCGCGAGGTCGTTCACGGGTACGACGAGGCATTGTAGCGCGGGAAATTCCGTCGCGACCGCGCAACGCAAGTCCGTCGTGAAAGTGGCGATGCCGCACTTACGCGGCAAATAATCGCCGAGAAACGCGACTTTGCGGATGTCAGATGGTTTCTGCACGAAACGTGGTCTTCATCAAAATAACCTGCCGGCCCATTCTGCCTTTGCATCGAAGCGAAGCGGCTCTGTTCACCAAAAACCTATTCTGAATTCTCGCCGGATGTTTACCCCTTGATGGTCACCAGAGCCGCCTTGGCCGGAACGAAACTTCGGCGAAGTTCGCCAACATCTTCCCGCCGCACTTAACAAGCGCAGGAAATCAGCGAATGGAATCCATGCCAGCGGGAGAGAATCCGCTTCACGACTGCCTCCAAGTATATCGGAGTGTGTGAAAGCTCCAATTCGGGTGAATCCCCCATAGCGGCATCCAGACTCCGCAGAAGCAAAAAGCCCAAAAGATTTATTGAGGCGAGGACTGGTGGGCTTGGATTGCCGCCGCGATGGTGTTGACGGTTTGCAGCGTCTTGCGCGCCACTTCCGTATCGGAAAGCTTCAGGCCGTAATTCTTGTCCAGCGCCACGACGAGTTGCAGCGCGTCCACCGAATCCAATCCCAACCCACCCGGCCCAAACAACGGCTGGTCATCGCCAATTTCTTCCGCGCTGACCTGGAGCATGAGATTCTCCACCAACACCTGCTTGATCTGCGATTTGAGTTCCGTGGGATTGTTCATGAAAAATAAAAAACTTCCGACGTCAATCTTGCGACCCGAGCCTGTAAGTTAGCCCGCCTTGGCACAAGCCCAAAAGCGTTTTGGAAACTCGATTGCAGCCCGCATTCTTTCACCTAGCCATGCCCCAGCAGAACCGTTACAGGTTGGCCTCAATGATTTTTAACTGTAGCTTCAGTGATTTGGGTCGTCTGTGCAGAGACATGAGGCGACCGATTTTGCTGCTGGTGTCGGTTGTCCTGGTTTTTCCCTCCATCAGCATCGCCTCGCTCCCCAAGCGCCTGATCCTCTTGCTCGATGGAATTTCATACCGCGACATGAAGGCGTTGCAGGAAGGGGTCACCTACAAGGACGGCAAGAGACGACAGTTCCACCTCCAAGGATTCCAGCGAGGATACTTCCCGGTCAGCCGCATGATCTCGACGTTTCCTTCGGCCAGCGACGTGGCGTGGACTGAGATGCTCGGCGATCGTCCGCTGCCCGGTTATCAACGCACTTATTTCAGCGTGGCCGCGAATTCGGTCGTCTCGGTCAACGGCCTCACCACCACGATGGAGCACGAAAAGCAGATGCACTGGCAGATGGAGAGCGGTTTCCGTCGGGCGATGGGTTATGTCCATCCGCTTTGGGTGTTCAGGCACGAGGTTCGCGAACTGGTCGCAAACTTTCTCAATACCACGAACCAGGACGATAACTATTACGCCTACATCCGCTCGACGGACGATGCCCAACACATGTCCTGTGATATCTTCGCCATGCTTTGCATGCTCGATGAAAAACTCCAGGAACTGCGCGCGCGCTACAAGGCCAGCGAGGGACGCGACCTTGAAATTCTGATTCTCTCCGATCACGGAAACAATCACGTCGGTAACACTGGCGGGGCGATGCTGGATGAGCAGTTCGGCGATCTGGTCATGCTGCGCGCGGAAGCGGGCGAGACTGCGGTTGTCGCGGCGCATCCCGCAGTAAGCGCAGTTCTCGCGGCAGAAATTGGAAACCTCGACGACCGCACGAACAAAAACCTCCCTGCCGAAATGTTGCCGCGTCGCGGCAGCGGCGCGTTCGTGCTGCGCCGCTTGCGCCGCGCCGTTCACAACGAGTTCGGATTCGCTTGGAAAATAACCTTTGTTTGACACTTCCTAAAGATAATAGGCCCGTCCGCGGGATGCAACCAGTGGGGGAATTACCCCCATATTCGCCGAGCCGGGCGCTGGCGTAAAGTTCGCTTGTGCTCGCGACGGATTGGCTTTGAACTTTGTCAGCCAGCGCCCATTGGACTACGTTAACACCATGAAAATGAAACCGAGAAACTCCATACGAACCGTGCTTGCGATTTCGACGATCACCTTCGCCCTCGCACAGGCGACGTTTGCGGGCGAACCGACTGCTTTTGAGTTGATCAAGGAAGGCAATCGTTACGTGGGCGAGCAGAGCAAGGACAAGGTGGTGCAGATCCGTTCGGAGAAGTCCGTCGGCACGCTCACGCCGAACATCTGGTATGTGGTCTATTACGATTCGGACGCCACGTTCAAGTCCACCGAGGTCAAGTTCGGCGCGGGCAAGAAGATGACCGTCAAGCGGCCGGCGCGCGTCATTGAGATGGGAACGGGCGACGACAAGACCCTCGACCGCGCCAAGTTCAAGGTGGATTCAGACAAGGCGATCAAGATTGCGCTGGCCGAACCGCTGCTCAAGTCGCTCACCATCAAAGCCACCAGATTGATCCTTCAACGTGGCGACCAAGGCCCGGTTTGGAAAGTTACGCTCTGGGCCGCGAAGCTCAAGAACCCCAACGCCGACGCGGACATCGGCAGTGTCTACGTTGCCAGTGACACGGGCGAAGTGGCGCGCCTCGATCTCCACATCAACCGCGTGGATTGATTGTGAACCATCGGCCTATCTTTCGTGCTTCAATGGAGGACGATTGCCCCGTCGCGGATTGGAAGCAACGCTGCGCGGCGCTCATTCCCTGCTTTAATACCGGAGCAACCATTGCCGAGGTCGTTCGCGCAGTGCAAGGGCATCTCCCGAGCGTGTTCGTTGTGGACGACGGCTCGACCGATGACACGGCGGAACGCGCGGCGGAGGCTGGAGCCGAAGTCGTGCGCCACGCGACGAATCGCGGCAAAGGCGCGGCTTTGCGTGCGGGGTTTCAACATCTCGGTGAGCGCGGCTTCGCGTGGGCGCTGATGTTGGACGGTGACGGCCAGCACGCGGCGGACGATATTCTAAATTTTTTTATCCGCGCCGAAACAACGCAGGCCAGGCTCGTCGTCGGCAATCGCATGGAAGATTGCGCCGCCATGCCGTGGCTGCGTCGCAAAGTGAATCAGTGGATGTCGCGCCGGCTCTCCTATCTGACCGGCATACCGTTACCAGATTCACAATGCGGTTTCCGGCTCGCGCATCTGGAAACCCTCCTTGAGTTGCCGCTCCGCGCGGATCGTTTTGAGATCGAATCCGAGATGCTCGTCGCCTTTATCGCCGCCGGAAACAAAGTCCAATTCGTTCCGGTCCAGACGATTTACCGGACGACCGTGAGCACCATCCGGCCCCTGCCGGACACCTGGCGCTGGTTGCGCTGGCAGTTTTCCCATCGCAAACCGAAGCCGCGCGAAATTCTGATTGCGCCAGGCCTCGCCCAGAAATCATTCTCTGCTGATTGAAAATACTTCTGCGCAAAGCCGCGGTGCTCATTGTCGTCACCCTGCTCTTCGGCTGGCTTTACGGCTGGGTGTCGCCGTGGGCGTTTCCGAAAAATAAAACTTCCGGATTTGGCATCGGAATTTTGCACGGCGCCCTGATGCCGCTGGCGCTACCGAGCCTCGTCATCGGCAAGGAGGTGGAGATTTATTCAACGGACAATTCGGGGCGTTTCTACAAGATCGGCTACATCTGCGGCATCAACGTCTGCGGTCTGGCCTTTTTCGGCCCGATATTCTGGCGTCCGAAACGCGACGCAACCGATCACAAGAACCAGTTGCGGTAAATCTCGATGACGTTCAGGTCGCCGCCCG
>SCTL01000205.1 GCA_004297495.1 Verrucomicrobiota bacterium | reverse complement strand
GCGGGGAATTTCCACGCTTTGCTGAAATCGTCCGACTCGCCGAGCGCCATGCCGCCGAACTGCACGACGCTGCCGCCGCCGTTGAACAACTCCACGTAGTCCGCTGAACTGCTCCACGGCGAGCTCACGACGCCGTTGTTGCGCGCCAGGATTTCGTTCAACACCGGGCCGGTGTAAGCCAGCACGTAATTGCTCGCGCCGGGACTCACGCTGCCGGCGAAAGGAGAGATCGTCGCCGCGCCGTCGGGCAGGCGGCCCTCGGAGACGGCGGTGGTTTGCGCGCCGTAGGTGACGCGCTCGAATTCAGTGCCAGTCGAGTCGGAAAGAATGATCGCATCGCCGGACGCCGGGAGTTTGAATTCGAGTTGATCCGCGCCCGCCTGTTCATCGGCGAACAACTGCGCGTAGCCGCGCGGCGCGAGAAACGAGAGCGCGGTGTAGTGGAACAGTTGATTGCTCGTGCCGAGATAAATTCCGCGCAACGCGACCGGCGCGTTGGACGAGCGATTGAATAACTCCAGCCAGTCTTGTCCGCCCGCCGAGGGATTCGCGAGCCATTCGTTGACGGCGAGGTTGGTCGTAGTCACGAGCGTGACGGCGGCATTGGTCGCCTTGGGCGTCGGAACCGTCAATCGCCATTCGCCACCGACGCGACCGACGGTTTTATCGGCGAGTTGCAATCCGAAGGTGAGCGCGTCCACGCGGTTCGTGTTGTTGTCGAAAAGCGAAATCGTTTCGCCATTTTTGCCGAGTGCGAAGCTGGTGTGCATTCCCGGCGCGTTGGTCGCGGTGTCGCACCAGATGACGAGATACGCGCCGGCGGCGAGGTTCGTGCCGGACGGAATCACGAACTTCCGCGCGTTGCTGTCGTCGCTCAAACTCCAGTTGGCGAGGCTCACGGTGCTAACGCCGCGATTGTAAAGTTCGACCCAATCCGGAAACGCGCCGCCATTGGTCACGCTGCCGGTGTTTTCGGCGGCGACTTCGTTGAGCACGATGTTGCCGAGGCTCGGCGCGACGGGCGGCAGGCCGGGCGTACCGTTCGCGGCGGAACTCGCGCGCCAGTTCGACGGCGCGTTCGGGTCGCCGCGCGGGTCAATAATCTCCAGTGAGTAGCCGCCGCCATCTGCCGACACGGGCCAGCCGGCTTCGTCGTCGTAGTGAACGGCAATGACGGTGTTGCCGTTGCTATCGAGGATGGCGATGCGTTCGCCGCCGTTGGAAAGATTGCCGCCGTAATAACCGAACACAACGGCGGACGGATAGCGCGTGGCGAATTGCGCCGGGTTCGCTGCGTTCGCGAGCAACAGCACCGCGCCGGGTTGGATGACGGTGTTGATTGGGAACGCGTAAGTGATGCCCTGAAAACTGAAGTTGCCGATGTTCAACGGCAATGCGCCGACGTTTTGCATTTCGAGAAATTCATACGCGTCGCCACCGATCGGGTTGTACATGATTTCCGTGATACGCAGCGGCAGGCCGAGTTCGCCGACGGTGAACGTGGCTTCGTTGAGCGCGCTCCAAGTGCCGCCGTTGAGAACTCGGGTTTTCAGCTTCGTGGTGGCACTGAGTGTGAGCGGCGTTGGATTCGTCAGCACGCCAGTCGCAATTGCGCCAGAATAATAAACGCGCGGATCACTTCCGTTCGTGGTGCAGTAAATCACGCCCGCACCGTTGGGATTGTTCAACGCCACGACGTAGCCCGCGCCAACCGCGCTGCTGCCGATGATCGAACCGCTCGTGGTCGTCTGGCGAAATTCCGGCGCGTCAATCGCGGGATAAAGTCCGGCGGTGCGAAGTTGCCCGAGCACGATGCCGGGGCGGTTGGCGAAGTAGGAATTGACGACGCGGTCGTGCTCGGCGAGCCATTGGTTCTCGCGCGTGTAGAGCACGTAGAGACCGTTCTGGTAGGGATGCACGTCGCGACGATAGTCACCCCAGCGACAAGACTCGGCGACGATGGGCTTGTCGAGCAGCGCCTGGTATTTTTGCCAGCGCGCGGTGAGCGCCGCGCGGGTGAGCGCGCCGCCGGGAGCGATCATGTGTTTCTGCACGCGGTCGGCGAAGTCGAGCCGGAATTGCGCGTTGTCATCCAGCTTCGTGAACAGTCCGCTGGGAACGTCCGTGCTACCGCCACCGTTGGGCACGCGGTTGATGTTCTCATCGAGCAGCATGTTCTCGCAATCCCACGGGACGTATTTGAAGAGTCCGTCCGCGCCGTCCACGCGGCGGCGCAGGCAGTACCAATTCTTGTTGTTGCCCCAGTCCTGCGCGCCGACCCAGAAATTCATCAACATGTAGTCGGCGAACTCGGTGACATCGAGATATTGTTTCATCGTCTCGTAGCTGGCGTTGTTGACGAGGTTGTTGACGGCGATCATGGCGTTATAAGCGGTGGCCGTGCCGGCGACGAGAACGCCGGCTTCGTAAATGTCGTGAGTGTTCGTCGTGCCGCTGAGATAATTTTCCGCGAACTTTTCCGTCGGTTGTTCGGAAAAATCGTACGTGCCCCAGTAAAGGCCGTTGATGAAGAGATGGCAGTAGCGGTTGAAGCTGCCGAGGCCGCCCATGGCGCGGCGGGTTTCCTTCACGAACGCGTCGCGCGTCCGGGTCGCGCGCGTGCGCTGGAACGCACCCAGCCCCTCGGTGGCCAGGTCCGTCTGGTGCCGCCAGCTCACGCCGAAATCAGCGCGCAGGATCAAGTCGTCAAATTCCTGCGCCGGCGAATCGGGAAACACTTCATACTTCAGGGTGGACTCGCCGAACTCGCCCTTGAACGCGAGCTTGAAGCCGTGCTTGGGATTTTTTTCCGGCAGCCGGCTGGCGTTGCCGTGGACGCTGATGCCGCACGCGGCGGCAAACGCCGTTTTGCAGTCCGGCAAAATCATTTCCACCGAACACGCCTTGTCCGGGTAGCCCTTGGTGTTCACGGTCGGAAACGTGTAGATGCCGTTCGCTCCGAACATTTCATCGCGGTTCATCACGACGGAAACAATGGGCAGTTCGCGCAAGCCATCCTTGAGCCTCTGGAGTTTCACCGGATCAATCGCTGAGAATGGATCGTTCGGGTCAACGCGGACGGGGTCGAAATCCATTTCGTAATCGGCAGGCACGTAATCCCCAGGAAAGCCGTAGCCCGGCCGGTAGCCGAGCGTCGCGGGAAAATCGGGCGGGTTGTTCGGCTGCACGATGACCTGATCCAAAAAGAAATAACTGTGCGTGCGCGTGCGCGACGGCAGATAGTCCGTCAGGAACGCGGCGGCGCGCAGCGTGGTGGTGTTCGTGATGGTGAGCGGGCCGGTGTAATCGAAGCCGTTCACGTCCGTGGGTTCGCTGCCGTCGGTCGTGTAGCGAATCGTCGCGCCGGGGAGCGGGTCGGTGAGCAGCGCATTGAACGGAGCGTCAAAAATGCCGCGGCCCACGCTGAAATGCGGCTCGGGCGCGAGGCCGACGATGGAACTGCTGCCGTTCGCCGCCTCAGGCGTGGGCGTTTGGAAATAGCGCCACACGTTTGCACCGTCATCAAGCGCGTAGGAATAATCGTTGCGCTGCTCGGGAAATTGCGGCGCGAACTCGCTCGCCGCGACGCGCGGCCATTCGGCATTGAACAGCGCGAGATAATTGCCGAAGCGGTCGAGCTTGAAGTTGGTGTGGAAATGATTCGCGCCGACGGGCGCGCGGCGATCCTTGCCCGAGGCGAACACCAGCAAATACTCGCCGGGGTTCAGAGCCTTCGAGGGAAACACCCATTTGCCCGGCGTGTTGGTGTCATCGGTCAGCGACCAACCGAGGAGATTCACTACGTTCGTGCCGCGATTGTGGATTTCAATCCAATCGGAGTGTTCGCCGTCCTCGTCGAGAATTCCCGCAACATTGCCCGCGAGAAATTCGTTGATGATGACGTCGCCAGGCGCGAGCGCGGGATTGAGCGTCACGCTCCAACCGCCACCGGCGAACGCGTTCGCCGCGTAATCCGTGATGCCGTGTCCGCCGGCCCAGGAAAAATTCACCGTGCCGGCAGCGGGTTGGGCGAACGTGAAAATGTACGGCCCGGCTTCCGAGCCGGTGACTCCAGTGGCAGCGACGCCATTGATCAAAAGGTCCGAAGCGTTCACGCCCAGCACCGGTTCGTTGAAGCGCAGTTCCACTTGCGCGAGTTGACTGACTTGCGCGCCGGCCACGGGCGTCAGTTCGCTGACGAGCGGCGCGACGTTGTCGAGCAGCGTGTAACTCCACGTTGCGTTGGTCGCGCTGGTGTCGAAGACGATGCCCGAGAGATCGCTGATGCCGGGCGGGCTGTCCCACAAGATCGCCGTCAGTCCCGGCGCCGGTTGCGTGAAGGTGAACGTGTAGCGATTCGTGCCCGGCGGGCCGCTGACGGAACTGGCGGGCAGGTTGTTGACGAGAAAATCCGCCGCGTCCACGCCGGACACGGCCTTGCTGAACGACACCGTGACTTGCGTGAGCGCGCCGAGCGTCGCGCCGGGGGCGGGCGAGACGTTCGTGATGACCGGCGGCGTGAGATTCGTCTTGGTGACTTGCAGCAAAGTTTCGAGTCGGAAATCCGCGCTGTTGATGGGTTGGTTGAAGGCTTGAACCGTCAGCACGTTCGTCCCGACGACGAGATAACTGGCCGGCGCGTTCGTGACCGCAATCGTTTCAGCCACGCCCGCCTCGTGCGAAATGGAGGCGACGTTGGTGTAGGCGGGTACGGCGTTGGTCACGCCGCGCC
>SCTL01000204.1 GCA_004297495.1 Verrucomicrobiota bacterium | reverse complement strand
CCCGTCCGAGAGCGTCGGTCCAGGTAATGCGCTTGTCCCCGATCGCATTGACATTGGTCGTCACCACGCCCGCCGCGTCATAGAAATTCGTGCTGGCCTGTTGCACGGGCGGGGGCGGGTGGTAGTCCGGCGGCAACATCGTGCCCGGCGGAGGGTCAAACGTAATCTTTGGCCCAACGGCCCATTTGAGCCGATCAAGACCATCAAAGGAATTCGTCCGTCCAAACCCAGCGGCATCCACAGTGCGAACGACGTTGCCGCGCCGGTCGAGTTCGGCGACGTTCGTCGCCAACGGCACGCCGGCTGACGAGTAGAAAACACGGGTGGTGATTCGTTTGGCGTCATCATAGGTGGTCTGCCAATACGCTCCGTTGACCTGAAATTCGCGATAGGCGCGGCCATCCACGTAATAGCGCCATGCGTTCGTGGAGCCGTCGGCGTTCCGTTGGAACTTGGGTTTGCCCGCGCCGGTGTATTGCTTCGCGGCGCTCGCGCCGAGCGCATTGAAGGCGTTGGTCACGTCGCCGGCGAGGTTGTAAGCCAGACCATTCGTTGCCAGCAAAACACCACCGGCATCGTAAAACTCTTCCCGGATCAACTGGCCCAGCGCGTCATATTTTTTGAGGGAATAATTGCCGCGTGGGTCGGTCGCTTTGGTGAGGTTGTTGAACGGATCGTATTCGGCGAACGCCGCTGCGTAGAGGCCGGTGCCGGCCACCGCTTCAACTCCCGTGCCGTCCTCCCGCCCTTGCGAGCGCCAGTGAATTTCCTGAGTCTTGCGGCCCGCCCCGTCGTAATCGCGCCAGACGTAATCCTCGGGATCGAAGCGCGGCCCGTCGCTCCACGTCAACTCGCCATTCTCGTTGTAGTAGGAGTAGTCCCAAGACATCGGGACGGATTGGCCAACGTCATACACTTCGCGGCTTTGCAGGTTGCCGCGCGGATCGTATCCCAGGCGCGTGCTTCGCCCGGCGGCGTCGGTTAGCTGCACGAGTGCCCCGCGCGAGTTATAGACATTCGTGACTGAAACCGCCGGATCGCCGGTGCTGGTGTAGTGGATTTGGTTGGTCGGAAAACCGCGCGAGTTGTAAGCCCATTCGTTCGTCGTCGCGTCCGGTGAATAGGCCGCGCGGATTTCCCGCACGCGCAAACCAAAACTCACCGTCCCATCCGCCGCGTTCGTCACCGTCGCGTAGCCGTAAAGATTGGTGATGGCTTGTGCGGGTGACGCATTGGCCGGCCAGATTTCCCGGCGCGCCAATAGCCAGGTGTTCGTGTAGAAGAAAAGATTGGTCGTCCCGCTCGGGTCCACCATCTTTTCCACGAGATTGTTGGCGTTGAACACCGCGATGGTTGTGGCGGTCGCGGTCGTATCGCCGTCGCCCCGCAAATCCCCGCGCACAGTTGTGTTCGTCGCGTTGCCCCGGTTGTCATAGAGGTAGGTCGTCACCAAGCCGCGCTTGTCCGTGACGGTATTGAGACTGCGCGGATAGGCGGGGGCGTTGGTGTCGGTCGCTTCGTACCACGTTTGGGTAATCTCGCCGCCCAACGGATCATGAATCCGCCGGATCAGGCCGTTCGTGTAGTAGTAGGTGAGCGGGTTGTTGGTGTAATCGAGGATCGTCGTGGTTCCCGTCAGCGTCCCCGTCAGGTTCGTGAGGCTGAAATTATTCGTGTAACGGAAGGTCGCGTTGCGAACCAGCCGCAAGTCCGGCCCAACGGTGGACCATTGGTTGGTGACACGCCTTTGATCGTCGTAATCGTTTTGCAGCACGCGCCCGTCCGGTTTCAATTCGCGCAGCACCAGATGCGTCGAGTAAACATTCGTGACACCGTTGGTGGCCCAGCCGAGCAGTTGATACTCGTAATTGATTTCAGACGTGTCGGGTCGCGTCACCGTTTTGAGATCGCCGTGCTCATCGTAGGCGTATTGAAGGCGGCGACCGTCGAGACTGTAGGTGTTGACCACGCGGCCATAAACGTCGTACTCAAAACGGACGGCGTTGCCGCTGCTGCTGGTGATGCGCCGCACCTGACCGTAATCGGCCTGCCCCGAATTGTTCCCATACTCAAAGCGATAGAAATTCCCGCGAGGGTCGTGCCACGCCGTCAGATACGGGCGCAACCGGTCGAAGCCCGCCGAATTTGTCAGCGGAAAACTCATCTCTTGAAACACACGCAGCGAACCATCCCCGTTCGTCAGGTAATACACATTGGCGCTATTGGTGAAAACTTTTGACAGTCGCGCGTTCAACCGGTTTGCGACCGAGCCAATCCCGTCGGCACTGTCGTTGTTCAGCGTCGGGTTCAACCCCACGGTCGGCGCCCAGAGGTCCGTTCCGATGGAACTGAACGCCAGCACGGAGCCGTCCGCTTCGGCGGCGTAGAGAACGTTGCTCGCTGCCGCAACGGTGAGGAACGGCATGTAGTTGAGCTTCCAGCCATAACCAAGTTGATTGTTGGCGAGATTTTGGCTCCCGTAGTTGCGCCGCACTTGCAGCGGCATCGGCCCCGGCAACGAGAGATCAACCTCGTCAATGTAGAATTCGCCGGTTAACGCGTTTACCGGATCGGCAATGGTCTGCCCGAATGTCTTGCGATTATCTGTTTTGGTTTGGATCAACCCAAGATCAACGGTGTCATCGAACGTTCCAGCAAAAGTCCCGGCCAATCCGTTCAACACCAGCCCGTTCATTTGACCTTGAAGAATCTGATTGGGATTGGCCGTGAATGCATTGTTGTTAAATAGATTCGCGGTTTCCGGCGCGCTGAACCACGGCGTCACTTCCTGTCCGGGCAGATTTTGATTCGCCTGGGGCGTGGCAAAGGTGCAACTGACGTTGTTGGCGCTGTCCATTCGCAATGCGATCTGGGGCGTGTTTCCGGCGGAAACCGCCTGTGCAGCCAACTGTTCGGCGTAAGCGCCATACTGGTTGTTGCCAATCAGAGCCGCTTGGTATTCCGGGTTGAGCACGAGCGCGGCCATCCCGGAGTATGATCCGCTTGGCGTCGTTTGATTCCCGGGCGGCATCCAGGCGATGGTGAACAACCCATTGCCCGCTTGCGCAAAGTAATTCGTCACCTCTGCCCACATACTGGCATCATGGTTTTTCAGCGCCTTGCCACTGTAGGTGATGTTCCCCGCCGCACCATAGTTGTAGTAAGTCAATTCGACGAGGTTGGACCCGCCCGTGGCGGTCTTGGCCTGAGCCAGTTGTAAAATCTTAACTGCGGAAACGGAATTGCTCTGCCCGAAGAATTTGTTCAGAACCGCGTGTTCCTGTGCCGAAATGTCGGCGATGTGCAACGCGAGATAATTCTGGCGTCCGATCCAATAATCCCAGCCCGAATCCGGGCGCACAGTGCCGTTGGCCGCAATCGTGACCTCGCGAAAGAACATATCCACGTTCGGCCATACCGGATCAATGTCTCCGTCGGCCAGCGTTCCATCGTAACTGCGGCGCGGGCTGAGCTTCGCCAATCCCATCGCGAACGAGGAGAGCGTTCGCACTTTGTTCAATCGCTGATTCAACTCGTCGAAGCGCGCCGTCCGCTCGTAATAACTCATGCCGAGCAAATAAACGAGACTGCCCTGGTAAACATCGGCGGAGACACTACTCGCAGCGGCGGCGTTCGTGTTCAACTGTTGCTCCATGTTCCAGATTTCCTGCGCGTGAACGCGGAGCATCGCCGGGGTCACCCGACCCGTGTCCAGACAAATGCCAGCCACGTCTCCTTTGCGCAGCTTCCGCTCCTGCAAAACTTCCCGGGCCGAACTTATCTGCATAAAACCCGCGTAGGCATTTACCGCCGTCTGCCACGTGAGACCTTTCTGACGGCGATGGCGAATCCGCAGGCGCAGTTCGTCGTCGGTGCCGTCGAACGTCACCGTCGCGACCTGCTTGTTGGTGAGCGCAACATCGTTCGTGGCGAACGATCCCGGCCCCGTTGCAGCGGAACTAAACGGCGCGAGAGTCAGGATCGCCTGACATTGCCCCGCGCTCAGGTTTGTGTGGGTGAGGTAGAATTTGCGGTTGTGCAAGTCGGCCATCCGCATCTCGGCGGTCTTGATCGTCTTTTGCGGATTCAACAAGCTGAAGATTTCCACATATACCGTGTCGAACACGTTGGTCAGGCGCGGCGAGACGTTGGTGATCGTGCTGGCCGTCAGGCTTTCGATGGCCGTGCTGGTGTTCGTCACCCAGGTCGGACGCGGAAAATCGCTCCAGCTTGAATAGACGTGGCGACGATTGATGTAGCGCATTCCGAGATCATCGAGCGAAATCCCCGGGGCGTTCGTCAGCAGGCAATTCTTCAAGTAAGCCGGGAAAATTGTCGCCGGGGTGTCATCATCCAGCGCGGCAAACGCCATGATATTCGTCCTGCCGAATACATAGTCCTTCACCCAAAGCTGGAGCTGCTTGTAGGAGTCGGGCAGATAATCGTAAAGGTCCAAGCCCTCGGTAACCTGCGTGTCTTTCAGCCAAGGAAACAGGTGAACCCACTGACCGTTGACATAGGCCGCCACCCACGGGTAGTTGACGGCAATCAACTGGTTGGTCGTGTAAAGACGGCCCTGCTCATCCTGTGCACCCTTGAAGCGCATCCGCAGCAATTGACTCAGCCGCGTGTCGAGCATTTTCAATCCGCCGTCCGGCGGAAAGACATACGTTGCCGGGTATCCGGCCTGTCGCAACAGGTAAACGAGCAAGGCGCATTGCTCCATCGGTGAGCCTTGTCCTTCGAGATAAACACCCAACGCACCCCGGTTGACACCGCCAAGGTTCACCGATTCAGTTTCAACCTGCCCATCATCGCGATAGGCAATCGGGTCGGTCAGTTCGATTTCATTCTGCACATAATTGGCGAGCGCCACCGGGTCGTTGTTCAAATCGGCGACGAACTGGTCGAGCGTGGGATGGCGCCGCAACTCCGGGCTTTGATCGAGGTTCGTGCATGCCGAGGGCGAAAGCGACACGGTATTGGTGACGGGCGCGGCGTAATTCAGCAATTCCAACGGCGTCTTGTTCAACAGGTCAGACGGGAGCGGCTGCCCCATGAACTGTGGCTGGTCGAGAAATACCGAGCGCCAGGTTGGTCGGGTGTCGAAAACCAGATCGTAAAGGTAACCATATCTTGCCTGAGCAGCGTCACTAAGCCAGGCCTCTTGTCCGTTGAACTGGCCTTCCGCGATGACGAGGTAGTAGTAATTCGTTGCGGAGGAATCGGGAACGTGCGTGAGCGCGTAGCCAACTGTGGATGCGCCCCACGTTGAATCAGGCGCGGCGCGCAAAACGGTTTTCAATCCATAGCCGGTAACGGTGTTGGCGAACCCGTTAGTGGCGAAACCCGCCCAGTCAGATGAATCCGGCAGATTGATGTCAATCGTGCCAGCATACGCTCCGTTACTCCGGTAATACACCAGCACCGAAATCGGATCGTATGGTGTTATCGCAAAATGAACGCCAATCGAATATGACTGGCCCACATACAGTGGCGTGCCCCAACCGTTGCCGAACGAGGCGACCGGAGTGTTACACGCAATTCGATTGTTGGTCTGCGTCTGACTGCCGCCCAGTGCTCCGTTGTATTGGTAAAGCGTGGACAGCCAGGAACCCGTTTCTAGATTGGTGTGCTGCGTTCCTTTCAATCCTTCCAGCGGCACCAAAATGGTGTAGAAGTCGAGATTGGTTCCCGTGCCGCGCAGGTAACGCTCACCCATCGGGTAAGACGCTCTCGCAAGGGCCGTATCGCCGGCAATCGTGACGACCGCGTTCGTATAAAGCCCCAACAAATAATTGGTGCCCGTTTTCAGTCCCACGACCACGGTTTCTGCCGGTTCCACCGGGGCAGCGACGAGGGGCGTGACCGTCAAGTTGGTTTGCATCACGCCGGCAGCGAGCACGACGTTTGTTGGCAGAGCCACGTAATCGGTTCCGCTTCCAGCCGTTCCCGAAATGTCCAGGCCGATACTGACGATTTCGGTGTTCTTTCCCACACGCATGATTGCGAAGCTCGCCGTGTTCGTGCCCGCTTCAGCCGCGTAAGTGTCGGTCGCTTGGATATTGATGAAGATGTAAGGCACCGTGGCGGCATTGAATTCATACCCGCCGATGTCCGCTCCGTAAGTTCGATACAGGCCGCGTTGGTCTTGTTTGGGCGCCGCCGTCGAATTAGCCGCGTCAATCGCCGGACTGGTGCTCGACAGCGCGCACGTTTTGGTCAAGCCTCCATTGTCGGCCAACGAACTGACTTGCGGGTCAGTATTACTGTGGCTGCCCGTGCCGTTCAGCGTAACGCTCGTGTCAGAACTGATGTTCTGGCCGGCATCGGTGATCGAGCCATTCCCGTTGCCGCCGGAGGTCGCGTAGGCGAGGATAGAATTCTTCAGCGTGAAGGTGCCGGCGCTCCGGGCCACATTACCGCCGTTGGACGCACCGCTGCTGCCTGCGGAACCTGGGTTCGGTGATGGGCCGCCCGCGCCACCACCACCGCCCGTCGCAACACTGGACGAGAACGTGCAGTTGGTGACACCAACGGTCGATGAACTGTAGAGTCCGCCACCCGAGCCGGCACCGCCGTTACCGCCATCCCCGCCTCCCCAAGTACCAGCCCCGCTCCCGGTGCCGCCGTTTCCGCCCAGAACTGTGTTCGCATAGAAAGTGCAGTTAATCGCGAAGTTTGTTCCGACGTTGCACACGCCGCCACCGTAACTGCTACCGCCATTCCGGCCTGAGTTACCTTGAGAGCCGAGCTGTGTGGTTCCATTCGCCCCAGCGTTACCGCCCCCGGCGGCGTTTTCGTAAAAGGTCGAGTTGATTGCGCCCGAAGTTCGGCTGGTGTAGAGGCCAGCACCGGAACCTTCGCCCGGATCACCGGCGTGGGCGTTACTGCCAAAATAATACCCATCGCCACCGGAGCCACCATTACCGCTGTTCCCCCCGGTCGCGTTGTTCGCGGCGAAAGTGCAATTGGTGATGCCGATGCTGTTGGTGCTGTAAATCGCGCCACCACGAGCCATGCCGCCTTTACCGCCCGTGGCGCCGTCGCCTGCATTCCACGGCGCGCTGCCGCCGTTGCCGCCATTGCCGCCATTGCCGCCCGTCGCCGAATTATTCTGAAACACACACTCCGTCAACGCGAGCGTTCCGAAATTGTAAATGGCACCGCCAAGGATGCTTCCGCCATCCGTCCCGGCGGAGCCGTTGCCGGCCTGGGCGGTGCCGGTGGCATCTGCGCCGTTCGTGCCAGACACCCCGTTGGCGCCGATGGCCGCATTGTTGGTAAACACGCAATCGAACGCAATCAGGTCGCCGCGATTGTAAATGGCGCCGCCATTGGTGCTCGTCCGTCCATTGGCCAAAGTCAGATGCACCAAGGTCAGGCTTGTGCTATCCGCGACCGAGAACATTCGCACGCTGTTTCCACCGCTGATTGTTACGGTGTGTCCGGTTGCGTCCAACACCGTATCTGCCGCGATGTTCTTCTCACTCGTGAGCGTGATCGTGCCGTCCACAGCAAAGGTCACGGTGCCACCGCCGGACAAAGCCGAATTCAGAGCGGATTCCGTCGCGGTCGAGACGACCCCACCTCCAACACTATTGAAAGGGGTGGCCAGCATCAGGCCAAACAACACCGCCAAGCCGAACCCACATTGAAAAAAACAGCCGCCACGAGCGACTCCCTTCGTTCCTGTTTCGCGCATGGTTGAAAAGTTAGTTGAGGGTGCTGCCGTTGACTGGGCTATCAATCGTTATGTTTAGGATGCCGACATTCGGGTTGAAGGACTGCGCGTCCTGCCATTCCGGGATGCCGTCGCCATCCGCATCTCCTCCCACCATGACGCGGAAAAATCCAACAGGCCATTCACCCGCGTTCACAGAGAAGTTGGTTTGCCCGGTGACACCCGACTCCCAGACTTGCCAGGGGTAATTCGGATCCTCCGCCAATGACGGAGTCCAGAAGAGCGTATAATTCGTCGTCGTGACGGCGTTGGTGATGACAATGTTGAACTGGTTACTACCGAGCGGCACGAACGAAAGCACCGGCGCATCAGCCAGCGCCGAATACATCAAGGTCGCGACCGCCACGACGCTCAGGGCCGCGACGATGAGACGGGTTTTCCAGCCGGGTTGTCTCCGCTTGTTTGAATCCTGATCACCTGGAATTCCGTGCTGATGGCTGCTTGATTTATCTTTCATGGTTACCTTCTGGCCGGTTTTGTTGTCCCTGTTGAAGCCCTAAATCGGCGTCCCTCCACAATGCCTCTGTCGCGTGCGTGAAAAAACATCTGTGATATTTTTGAAAGCCCCGCCCCGTTCAATGAAAAATTCCATAACCCCAGTCACCCCAGTCGTTCGCCGCGACACCCGCAATTCAGAAAAACCTCACGGCCTTTTTACTCCTTGCCCTCGCCAATGCAAGTATATTTCGTGGCGACGTCTTAGGAATCGCGTTGCGAGACTTGTCTCGCCGGAATTCGGCCTTAGCACAACACAAGCGCGACTCAGTTTCAGAGCACCTAGCGGTTCACGCTTTATCCGACTTACGTTGAGTAGCGATCTATTAGCTCAAGGCTGGGGTATCACCTCGCACTTCCAATCTTCGGACCTTGTTCGCTGTGGGTTCAGTTAGCAATAACTGATTTTCCAACTCACCGACTCGCCGGTTGGCGCTCACCAGTTGCGACACGAATTCTTTGCGTTCCTCAGCAAAGCTCTGACGTTCCTTGTTAAACTGATCAATAAAGTAATCTTTGGCGCGGTTCGTTATCCTCAAATCCATCACTTCCTTTTCGAGTTCTTCAACACGTTCTTGATCGGTTTCAATGTTCCTGCCTTCGCGCCCGGCTCGTGCGGAATCGTTCGGAACGCTTCCGACCGGTTCGGAAGACGCGTTTACTTTGGCAGCTTTGGCTTGTTCTTCCGCTATCGCCAATTCCACGCTCTGCGGCGTGATGTAATACTTCCGCTCGTTCGGATCGAAGTAGCTATCGAGCCGTGGCACTTCGTTGCCGAGGCGCCGACACCACTTCACGATGCTGCGTTCCGTGCGGGCGACTCCGGCAGCCTCAAACATCCGTGCGACCTCGCGCACCGTCAGGATGTGATTTTCCTTACGTTCCGAAGCGTTCGGAACGGTTCGGAACGGTTCGGAATCGTTCCGAACAGTGCGGAACGGTTCGGAAGCCTTCGGAACGGTTCCGAAGCTCTCCGAATCCTGCCGCATCGGCCCGAGATTCGCAGGCTCACGAGAATCATTTTGAGGATTTGTTTCCATCAAGTTTTTGGTGGTAAGCGCGCGGAGGGGGTGACCGACTTATCCACAAGAGGATTTCCGCTCGCTCGTGCCATAATTATATCACGCATGAAGCAAATTGGGGAAGTGATCAGGGAGCATAACTTGCAACTGGCCACGGACAATCCAGTCGTCCGGGGCGGTTTTACGCAGGTGCCCAATTTCATCCTCAAAGACCCCAACCTGTCTTTGGGTGCGAAGGTGGCGTATTCGATGTTCCTGAGCTACGCGTGGCACAACGATTCGTGCTTTCCGGGTCAGGATCGTCTGGCCGAGGACATGGGCATGAGCCGGTCGCGCGTGACTGAATTCGTGGGGGAATTGGAGCGGGCCGGATTGATTGCGATTACCCGGCGCGGCCAGGGCAAGACCAACCTCTACACTGTCCATTTCCAAGTGAAGCCGACTGGGGATAAGTCCCCTAGAAGTCGGCGGGCCGACATCTAGTCGTCGGCTGGCGCACCCCTAGTGGTCAGCCGGCTGACTTCATTCTATATGAAGAATATGAAGTTAAAAATACACAGAAAAACACAAGCGCATTTCTTTGAAAGGGAAACGCAAGCCGGCGGATTTTCGTGGCGGCAAAGCCGACGACATGCCGTGGTCAGTCGTCGGTTGAAGGCGGCGAAAAATCGCCGGGACAGAAGTCCGGCAAGCGCAATTGTATTCCAACCGGTTTATCTCCAAGAACCCAAGCTCAGGGTGATCAGGTTCTAAATCATGTCCCGCCTGGAATTCACAGACGCAGAGTTCAACACTGTCCTGCGGAACGCGCAGGAGTTTTACCATTCCCTTCATCGCGTCCGTTGTCCCTATTTCCGCGCGGACGTTCAGTTCAACAACGAGGGTTTGGAACATCTGCGCCGCAAAGTCTGGAATCGTGGCCGTTCCCGCAGCGATCAATTCATGCGGCTCAAATACCTTTGGGTTGTGCCGGCGATCTTGCAGTTTTCCGGCACCGTCCAAGGCATCTGGCACGGCCACCAACGCATTCGCCGGCATCGGCATGGCCGCTGGGAGGAAATCTTTTCGCCCGCGACCTTTTATGAATTCGTGGCTGTGACCGAGGGTCGCCGGTTCAAAATCATTGTAAAACAATCATCGGATCAGCAGATGGTCTTTTGGAGTTTGATTCCGTTCTGGCGGCAATCCGAGCAGGGAAGGCGGCTGATTCACGATGGCAATCCGGCTGAGGATTGAGACGGCAAAAACCACCGGTTTGGCCGGTGGTTTCTGATTGCACTCGTCTGCGGTTTTCAAGTGACCGCTGGAGAGGCAAGCCCTCACAAGTGCAAGTTTATCCTATCACACCACGACCACCGTCGGCAACCGGCGCACACGTTACACAACAGCGCGACAGTTATGTCAAGAACCCCAACTTTTTTGTCGTGCTGAATTTGAAAATTGAACGCAGGCTGCGCTGCCGGATCGCGTTGATGAAGAAGGTAAATCCAAACTGTGCCCGATATTGTGCGACGCAGGTGAATTCAAAACCACGGCTCAACGAAGGTGTCTTTTGGAACAACGTCGTAAAAGTTATGTTGTGCGACGCGGTAAACCACTTGAGCGAGTTTCCGAGAGGTCGGCGCATGATTCATTTTTACACGCTACTGTCGGATAATGGAACAAGGATTTGTCGAAGAAAGTGCAAAAAATATCTGATGCCATTCACGTTGACAGGGCGCGGACTTAATCAATAAGCTGCCCAACAATTTTCCACGCTGCGGACGTTTGGGCTTGGCTGAAGGAAATCAGAATGAAAAAGAAAAAGAAAATTGGCGTCCCTGGGATAGTCTCTGTTGGAGTCCACGTCGTCCGTTACGTGGTCAGACAAATTGTCTCCGATGTTCGCGATGATGCGGAAACAGCTTTGGAAAGTCTCCATATCGGAACGCACGGCAAACCCGCATTGCGTGTTGATGTTAACGCTGAAGATTCGTTTAAGCGGGAGTTGCACAAATATCAAGGAGGGCGATTCAAGAAAGTGAAAGTTTACGGTGAGGAAAGTTTGCGTAGCACTGATTTGGACCTGTCTTTGAAAAAAGAATTGGCTGTGCTTGTAGATGCCGTTGACGGAACAGATTTGGTCGAAAGAGGGTTTTCAAATTGGTGTTCCGCTGCGGTTTTCTTTGACCCCCGTAATCAGCCAGGGAAAAAGCTCGTTGCAGCATTCGTTGGAGTTGCGGTTGACGAATCACCGGCCGACGTATATTTCGCGACAAGCGAAAGCCCTGATGCATTCGTTCGCCGAAATTCGGACAACAACAAGCTTGCCGGTCTTTCGAAAGTGAAGTCGCTCAAAGAAGCTTCGATTTGTTTTTATGGGCAAAAAGCCGACAATTATTTATCAGTTGCAACAGGCGCGTTCACCAATAGACTCTCTGCGTTAAATGCGCGAACAAAGAAAACAGGAAAGAAGCTCGACCTACGTATCTACAACATGGCGGGTATTCCTATGATGGTAAAACTCGCCGATCACCGGGTTAGCCTTGCTCGCGGAGTTGACGCCGTAATTGAAGTGGAGGGTCAAAAACCACATGACTGTGTCCCCGGATTGTTCATAGCCAAGAAGGCGGGAGCGGTAGTTCGCAATCTTGACGGATCAGATTTCTCCTTCGAGCAAATGGAGAAGCTCCTCTTGCGCCCGGCCAGCAACGAGCAAACTTACGTTCTTGCAGCAACAGAAAAACTGAGCGATGAATTACTCGCGCTCTTGAAAGACTGAAAAATGTTGCCGTGTTTGAACAGCCCCAAGCCTGTTAATTTGCACAGCGGTTTTCTACACAGTGAAGTTCAATCGGCCATTGGTTCTGGAGATGTCCTCTTGGATTTGGCTCGGGACGAGCTTTTAAGTAAGCATGGCGTGGTAACGACATCGTTTCGGGCAAGACACATTCTTGTCTAAGTATCTTGCAATGAACTAGATATGTGTTATGATTAACCATGGAGAATCGAATTTGAGAAAGGACATTATATGCTAAATGGACACAGAACCACACACACCACTCGTTCAAAGCGCGCCCTAGCGGTGCAGTTTCCACCAGAAGTTGAGTTGGTAGAGCCAAGTCTTCAAAAATTCTGGTCGGAAAAATACTTCTTCAGCGTATCAACGCTTCGTCTCAACAAAGAAAAGGCGCGAGCGTGGGCTACGCGGGCGGTGCGTGTTAAACTCCAGATGGCTGAATCAGAGTTCGAGTATGCACAGTAGCTTTTGCGGGATAGTTTAGAGAACCTCTTCGTGAGGTTCTTTTTTGCGCGTGTCCCGTCCGATTTGTGCTGAATTGCCGTTATGCAAGAAGAAATCCTGGAGATCAACGGCGTCCTGAATAAGACGCAACACCTGCTTTGCTTCTTGATCAACATTCGCCAAGGATTCGTTCCTGAGGACATGCACGGAAACTTGACCGATTCCTGGCCACAGATTCTCCGAACTTTTCATCGCGTCCACCGCCGCGTGGAAAAATTATCCCGCCGGCGGCTGAGTTCAATTGGCTTCACGGGGCAGCAGCTCCAATTGAAAACCGGTGGCTTTCATTACGCCTATGGCCGGTTGGTTGAGAAAGTCGGAAAAACGCCACTTTCAAACACTTTTGTGCAGACCCAAGTAAATCCAAACTCGCCAAGCGATGTCGCGCCGGGAAAACTCAGTTTCATTCTCCGAGGTTTAGCCAAACAAGTTCTTGCTGTCTTGAAGTGGGTAAATTCTATCCTCGGTTCATTAAGCAAACTCGTCGGCCAAGCCGAGGTTTTGAAGGAATTCAAAGAAGTCCTTGAGAATTCCCTTTACACAAAACAAGTCGTTGAAGGCCGCTAAACAGTCTCGCCTGTCGTAAAACAAAGACTCCCTGCAAATGGCGAGACGTTCAGCATCTTCCCTACATACATGGTATGTAGGGGTGCGATCCGCACCGGGCGCGATTGCGCGGCTCGACTGAGCCTTACTTGTTCCCCAACGTGTCGTCGGCTATCGCCCGACTTCGCGCTTTTTCCATCCGGCTATCGGGTTTCGTTCCTCCTATCGTCGTCCGTGCACCCAAAAGCGCGAAGTCGGCCGCTCCGGACTATCGTCCTAGCCGACGACACGTTGGGGGGACACGGGTTCACGACTTCCCTATCGGACACACGAGTTTGCGGACGACTTCGCACGCTGCTGCGATTGGACGACGGATTCTGACCGAAACGAAACCAACCAAAAGCGGAATGGAAAAAGCGCCGCCGCGATTGCGTCCAATCCACAATGCCGCGCGTGAGCGCGACCGCCACTCGTGTTACAATGGGCTTCTTCGGGTTTCAGACTCAGCCGCCACTACCCCGTTGGCTCGCACCCAACAGCGTTTGCCGATGGTTCACACTTGAACAGCCATCGAAACGCCTGCCACCGGTGCGGTGTTTCTTTTGCCAGAAGTTTCATTCGACACGGGGAACTTTCTGCATTGGCCGGGAGTGGCGGCTGAATCAGCAACCATGAATGACACCCTCATCCAAATCGGCACCCGTGAAGATTGGGGAAGTGAATCCAGTTTCGGCATTCGTCAGTCGGATGCACGACATCACACCTATATCATTGGCAAGACGGGTTCGGGGAAAACAACCTTGTTGCGGAACATGATTCTGCAACATCTCTACCTCGGCCACGGACTCGCCTTGCTCGATCCACACGGCGACCTCGCCGACGAGTTGCTTGACCACTTTCCTCCGTCGCGCGCGAACGACCTTGTGTATTTCAATCCGGGTGATCTTGAATTCCCCGTCGGTTTGAATTTGCTCGCCAACGTGCCGCCGGACTCCCGGCACTTGGTCGCGTCAGGCATTGTGGCAGCGTTCAAAAGCATCTGGCGTGATTCGTGGGGGCCGCGCATGGAATACATTCTCCACAACGCGCTCTTGGCGTTGCTTGATTGCGAGAACACTTCCCTGCTGGGCGTGAACCGATTGCTCACCGACGCCGAATATCGCGCATGGGTGATCCGCCAAGTCAAAGACCCGTTCGTGCGGAGTTTTTGGACAGAGGAATTTGCGAGCTACGACGCACGATTCGTGCGCGAAGCCATCGCGCCGATTCAAAACAAGATTGGCCAGTTCCTGATGAACGCGCCGATCCGCAATATTCTCGGCCAGGTGAAATCAAAAATTGATTTCCGGTTCATCATGGACACGGGCCGCGTGTTCATCGCCAACCTTTCCAAAGGAAAACTCGGTGCGGACAAAGCCAACCTACTTGGCTCGCTCTTAACCACACAGTTCCAACTCGCCGCCATGTCACGAGCCGACACACCCGAAACTGACCGGCGCGACTTTCATTTGTT
>SCTL01000203.1 GCA_004297495.1 Verrucomicrobiota bacterium | reverse complement strand
TTCTGCGTGTGGTGGGACGCTGACACGCTGCGCGAAACCCTCGATGGCACGACGGTTTCCAAATGGAGTTGGACGAGTAGCGCGAACAATTCAATCCTCTCACCCGCCGGCCTCACCTCGAACAACGGCACGAAATCCACGCCGTGCCTGAGCGCGGATCTCTTCGGCGACTGGCGCGAGGAAATCATCTGGCGCACGACTGACAATCTGAATCTCCGCATCTACACGACCACGACACTCGCGACGAATCGCTTCTACACGCTGATGCACGATCCGCAATATCGTTGCGCCATCGCGTGGCAAAACACGGGCTACAATCAACCACCGCATCCCGGTTTCTATCTCGGCTCGGATATGTTTCCGCCGCCGGTCGCGCCGATCTCCAGCGCGGACCTCGTCTGGCGCGGCGGTGGCGCGAATACCTGGGATCCCGGCACGACCGCGAACTGGTACACCAACGGCGTCTGGGTGAGCAACAACACCGCCGTCCCGTTCATCAACGGCCGGTCCGCACTGTTCGACTTGTCCGGCTCGAACAATACCGCCATCAGCATTGTCAGCATCGGCGCATCGTTGACGCCGTCGCAAGTCACGGTTCACTCGTGGAAAGATTATTCGTTTGCCGGCACGGGCAAGTTGAGCGGCGCGATGAAACTCATCAAAGCCGGCGCGGCGAAACTCACGATCAACAACACGAACGATTACACCGGCCCGACCATCGTCAGTGGCGGCTCACTCTTTGTGAATGGCGCGCTCAATGCCAGCGCCGTGACGGTCGAACGGCGCGGCACGCCGGAAGGCCCGTCGCAATTCGGCGGGGCAGGGCAGCTTGGCAACGGTCTCACGGTGCAGGCGGGTTGCACTTTGACGGTCGGCACGGGCACGAATTCGCCCGGCACGCTCACGGTGACTTACGGCGTCACGCTGTCTGGCAGCGTGCTGAATCAATTCGATCTCTCCGCCGACCCGACCGGCCTCACGAACGCCAACGATCGCGTGAACATCGCCGGCAATCTCGTTTTGAAAGGCACGAACACCATCGAGATCAAGCAACTCGCCGGCAATCTCGGCGGCGGAGTATATCCGCTGTTCACATACACGGGCGCACTCACGGGCGGGCTGACGAATCTCACGTTGAGCGGCACTTTCATTCAACCTGTGTCGCTCACCAATCCGCCCGGAATGATTGGTCTGTTCGCGGTCGTTCCCGCCGCGCCGCCGAATGCGCCGACCAATCTCGTCGCCGGCGCGGTGAACGCGTTTCAGATCAATCTCGTCTGGAACGACAATTCAACGAACGAGGCGGCGTTCCTCATCGAGCGTTCGCTGAACGGCATCAACTTCTCGCAAATCGCGTCCGTGGCCGGCGGCACGACGCTTTATCCAGACACCGGTTTGACGGCGAACACGACCTATTACTACCGCATCCGCGGCACGAACCTGGCCGGCGCGTCAGGGTATTCGCCGATCGCCTCCGCCACCACCACCGCCGCGCCGCCAAATTTGACCTGGCGCGGCGATGGCAACTCGAACGTTTGGGACATCGCTACCACGCCCAACTGGTGGAACGGAACCAGTCTTACGTTTTACGGTGACGGCGCGTTCGTGACGTTCGACGATTCCGGTTCGAACAGCCCGACCATCGCGCTCACCGGAACGATTTCACCCGGCAGCGTCACGGTGAACGCGACCAAGAGCTACACGCTCGGCGGCACGGGCGTGCTCGCCGGCACAAACGGAATTGTGAAATCCGGCAGCGGCACGTTCACGCTGGCGGGCAACAACACGTTCAGCGGTGGCAGCACGATCAACGCCGGCACGCTTCAACTCAGCGCCGCCACCGCGGCGGGCACCGGTGGCATCACCAACAACAGCGGTGGCACGCTGCGCATCAATGGCGCGCTCACGGTGGACAACCCGATGGATCAGAATGGCAGCGTCACGCTTGACCTCGCCAGCGCCGGCGGCAACACCGCCGTGCGCGGCGCGTGGACCGGCAGCGGCACCGTTACCATCATCAACCAGCAGAATTCCTCCCGCACGTTCACGATTGGCGGCGGCGGTTTGGGCGGCGGCCACATGTGGAACTTCTCTGGCACGGTGGACTTCGGTGTGAACGCCGGATCGTTCCGCATCAACAATGACAACACGACCTACAACTTCGGCAGTTCAAATGCCACGTTCAACGTCGGCACCGGCACGGGCGGGTTGAACCAGCGCAATGGCGGTACGACCACGCATCTCGGCGCGCTCCTCGGCGGCCCCAACACCCGGCTTTCGGGCCGCGGCGGCACCGGCACGTCCGGCACGACGACTTATTCCATCGGCGGCAAGAACCTGAACACAATCTTTGAAGGCCAGATCAGCAACGGCAGCGGCACCACGGCCATCACCAAGGTTGGCACGGGCGTGTTCACGATGGCGGGGAACAACATCTATTCGGGCACGACGACCGTGAGCGCCGGCACGCTGCTCGTGACCGGCGACAGCGCGAACGCCACGGGCGCGGTGACGGTCGGCTCCTCCGCCAAACTCGGCGGCACGGGCGTTATTGGCGGCAGCACGACGGTGAACGGTACGCTCGCGCCAGGCGTCAACGGACTCGGCACGCTCGGCTTCAGCGGCGATCTGAGCTTTAACTCCGGCGCGACCGCCTTGTTTGAAATCAGCAAGAATCCCTTTGCCAACGATCAAGTGGCCGTTGGTGGCGCGGTGACCTATGCGGGCGCGCTGGATGTCGTGAACACCAGCCCGGACCTGCTCGAAGCTGGCGACAATTTCCAACTCTTCAGCGCGTCGGCTTACAACGGCGAATTCACGACGTTCGATCTGCCCTCGCTTGAACTCGGTCTCGCGTGGAACACCACGAGTCTCACGACCGATGGACGTCTCTGGGTTGTGAGCACCAATGCGCCGCTCATTTCTGGTGCTCAAAACAACGGCGGCAATCTCGACATCAGCGGCTCGGGCGGCACGCCGAACTGGAATTATTTCGTACTCTCTTCGACGAACCTCTCGTTGCCCCCCGCGCAATGGTCGCGCATCGCGACAAATCAGTTTGATGGCGTGGGTGGATTTTTCTTCAGCGTCACGCCCGATCCCGCCGCGCCACAGGCGTTCTATTTTCTGCAGGCGCAGTAGGCTGATTTCCCTCACCCCGGCCCTCTCCCATCCGATGGGAGAGGGAGAATCTTCCACCGCGATTGGATATGTCGTGAGTCGGTGTTGGTGTGTAGAGCTTTCGAATGAGCAGAAACGTCCGATCGCTGTTCCCTCTCCCGTCTGACGGGAGAGGGTCAGGGTGAGGGTTTTTCTGACGAACAAGCTTTCTACGCCACGTTCACCAGAATCTTCGTGATCGGTCCGGGATTCGCCGACCATTCCGCCAGCGCCGCGCCCGCGTCTTTCAGCGGCACTTCGCGCGAGATGACCGCGTCGTAGGGAAAGTCTGTGCGCCCAAGATATTCCGCCACGCGGAGAAAATCCTCCGCCGATGCATTGCGGCTGCCCATGATGTCGAGTTCCTTCTGCACAAAAAGTTTTGTCGCGAACGCCACTTCGTCCTTCGCGTAGCCGATGCACACCACACGCCCCGTGAACGCCACTTCCTCGACCGCCGCGCGATACGTGATCGGACTTCCCGCCGCTTCCACGCAAACATCCGGCCCGTGCCCGCCCGTCAACGCCGACAAACGTTCGTGCAGATTTTCCGTCTTGGAATTTACGCCGTGTTGCGCGCCGAGTTTTTTCGCGAGTTCCAGTTTACGGTCGTCAATGTCCACGGCGATGACCGTCGCGCCGCGCTCCGCCGCGCCGGCGATGGCGCCCAGCCCGATCACACCGCAGCCGAACACCGTCACGCTGTCCCGCGCCTCGACGCGTGCGCGCGCGATGGCGTGAAAGCCCACCGTGAGCGGTTCGACGAGCGCGAGCTGCCGCACGTCAAGGCCCGCGACGCTGATGAGTTTTTCCCACGGCGCGGTGATGAATTCCGTCATCGCGCCCTCGCGTTGCACGCCGAGGGTCTGATTGAACTGGCACGCGTAAGCGCGCCCGCGCCGGCACGAGGCGCACTGGCCGCAATTGGAGTAGGGCACGACCGTCACCGCCAGGCCCGGCTGGAACTGCGCGGGCACACCGGGCGTGACGGCCACGATGGTCGCGCCGATCTCGTGGCCGGGGATGCGCGGAAAGCTGACCATGGGATTGCGGCCCTGAAACGTGCTGAGGTCCGAGCCGCAGAAACCGATCTTGTGGATCTTCAGGAGCACTTCGCCTGCGCGCGGCGTGGGCTCGGGGCATTGGACGAAAGCGGTTTTTCCCGGCGTGGTGATTTGCAATGCGTTCATGTCAGTCAATGCGCAGCATACTTGGGACGTGTCTTAATCTTAATCTTTTTCTTGATCATAATCTCTGAACGGCCAGCGACCACCTCGGCTTCCGCTAACAATCTTCCAAAAAAATCTTTGCAACCGGGCGGCGGGTGTGGTGTAAAACTCTTACGAACGCGGGAATGAAAACAAATTCAACCTTGGGCAAATGTCGGAACTGGCCCATTCAATCGTTCCAATCGGCAACTGCCCGCTACGCGAGCCAACATTCAGGACCCTTCCAGCGATGAACGAATAAATTTATGAAGCGTGCGATTATGCGTGTGTTGGCCTGTGCGGTAGTCGTCTTAGTGGCATTGTGTCTATTCGCGGGAGAGAGGAAACAGACCGCCACAACGCCCGATGCCAGCGCGAGTAACTCTCTGCAACCGCACGCCAAATTTCCGGAGTCGAGGCCAACGAACATGGCGGCACTGCCCCTACGAAACCAGATGTCACGTGAAGAAAGGTTAAATTGGCTGGAAAAGAACGGTGAGGTGCCGGAGGACGCGGATGACACGGACTGGCATCTGGCGCAGCAAGCGACTTGGTGGGGTAAGCAACTAAATCGAGCGGAATTCTGGAAGGACAGGGTTGTTTGGTTTAGCGTTTCCGCCAGAAAAGCAGCGCGACGGCATGGTCGCTTCTACCCGCCAATTCCCTATGAAGATCCGAAATTCTTTGGCCTTTCCACAAACGATGTAGCTTCGTCTTCAAGCGTTGTACTCGGGTCATATTTGGATTATCACCAGAGCGACAGGGAGGCGGCCTTTTGGGATTACTTCGTCAAGACGCACCCGATGCCCCCGGACGAAATCGAGCGAGAACAGCAACGTGCTGCGAAAGAATTCTATGGAACGGGCAAGTTGGTGAACTTGAATTCTAACGACGTCGAGCAGATAAAAGCGTTTATCAGAAGTGACCCCCTCAAGAGGAACTATCCCGCTGAGGCTTTCACAGAGGAGGCTTTGTTCTGGACCTACGTCATGAAACAGCGAAATGAGTACACGACACAGATTGTACCATTCGCCGCCGCTAACGCATCAGTTCTCACGAACTGGATTGGCCGCCAAACTGTAAAGCCAAGTCTTTTGACCGAACCACTGACGGACGAACAATTGCGGGCAGCGAATTCTTGGAAGATTTCCTATCTCCAACGCTTGCGGCGCGAGAAAGCGGACGAGTCTTATATCAACGCTTATCTCAAGTCATGGAATCTTTCACCTGAAATGGTTTTCAGCGCAGCCAAAGAACCTTAACGAGGTTGATCCTCGTTGGTTGTAATGGTGTCACTCTACAGTAACGAAACCAATTCAAAGTCGGAGTAGCGTCACCATCATTTTGAATTGAGGCGATAAGCCTTCCGGGCGTTGGTGTGCCAGAACTTTTCCTGTTCCTCCGGCGAAAGTCTGGCGCTGAAGCGTCCGACGAGTTCCACCGAACCTCGTAACGGCGCGTCGGCAGACCGCCGCAAACTGAATTCCCAATGGCGGCGCTCTGCCGAGTCGCCGCTACGTCAATCCTCGCGCCCGCGCGTTGACTTCCATCACCTGTCCCGAAGCGCCAGAGGACTGGCGCACTCCCGGACGCTTCGCGCGGTTCGGAGATGGTTGGAAAACGCGCCAGCGTCGTGGAGTGCGGTGGCCCTCCACCGCTCTTTCACCGAGCTGTCGCGTTGACCCGGTAGATACTTTCTTCGTTGTACGTCAGCACCGATAAGCCATCCGGGCGTTGGTGTGCCAGAATTTTTCCTGTTCGTCCGGCGAAAGTCTGGCGATGAAGCGTCCGACGAGGTCCACCCAGCGACGATATTCGCAGGCGACGAGGCAGACCGGCCAATCGCTGCCGAACATCAACCGATCCGCGCCGAAAATCTCCAGCGCCGTTTCGAGATACGGCTGGAGGCTCTCCTCGGTCCAGGCGTGATAGTCGGCTTCGGTGACGGCGCCGGAAAGTTTGCACCAGACGTTGGGCCGCCGCGCCAGTTCGCGCAGGTTTTCGCGCCACGGAGAAAGCACGCCGGCCTTGACGCGCGGTTTGGCGAGATGATCCACGATGAAGCGTTGCTCCGGATGCCGGTCCACAAAGGCGATGGTCTTGGGCAGTTGATGCTCGAAGATGAGAATATCGTAGGCGAGATCGAACGGCCGCAACGCGCGGATGCCGTGGTTGAAATCCTCGCGCAAAATAAAATTCGGGTCCGGCTCGCCTTGCACGACGTGACGAACGGATTTGAACTTGGGGTTGGCGACGAACTTCTCCAGGTGTTTCGAGACATCTGCCTCCACCAACGGCACCCAGCCCACAACGCCGTGGATGAATTTATTTTGCCTGGCGAGTTCGAGCAGCCACGTGGTCTCTTCGATGGTCTGGCGGGCCTGGACTGAAATCACCGCGTCCACGCCCGCCTTGACGATGGTCAGGTGCAGATGCTCCGGCAGAAAGTCGCGGCGGATGTCGTCCATCGCGTCGTCAATCCAGCCGTAGTCCTCGACGGTGTAACGCCAAAAGTGGTGGTGGGAATCAATCTTCATGGGTTCAACCGAGGTCTATGTGCGTCTTCATCGCGCCCGCAAATCGTCGGCCTCGAAGAGGCCGAACTTGAATAGCCGTGGGTGCAACCCACGGAAGCTGATCGTGGAAAGGTGCGACCCCTTCGGGGTCGAACTGGTCCTGCGTCTCGAACCGTGGGTTGCACCCACGGCTATTCACGTTTTGTCCCTCCGGGACAATCGTGGTGCTTCTCAGAGGTGCGGCCCAGATACGGATAGCCCGCGCTGATCAAGCCCGCCGATTTTAGTTCGCGCCAGAAAGCGTCTGGCAATCGCGTCGTGGCCATCGCGGCGTTTTCGGCGATGCGCTTGGGGTTGCCCGTGTTGAGGGCCACGGAGAAAATTCCCGGCGCAGACATGCTGAACTGCACACACGCGGCGGCGGGCGCGACGTCGTGTTTCTGGCAGAGCGCAAAAAACTTTTCGCGCCACACGAACAGTGGCGCATCGTCTTTGTTGTCTGGCGAGAGCACGCGGTAATCGAAAAACTTTCCGCCGGTGAGAAAGCCGGCGTGGAAGACGGCTGAGTTGATGATGAACACGCCGCGCTGATTCAGTTCGGCGATGAACTCGAGCAGTTCCGGCGGGTGTTCCAGAATCGTGAAGCTGCAAGCGAGCATCACCCAATCGAACGAAATGTCGCGCGCGAGATCGCGGATGACGCGCCAGTCTTTCGAGCCGATGCCGACGGCTTTGGTTTGCCCGACGAGCTTGAGTTGAAAAAGCACTTCGTAAGCGTCGAGGATTTCACCGCGTCGTTGCTCGCGTTCCGGTTGCGATTTCGCGGCGGCGAGATATTCATCCGGATCGTGAACCGAAACCATTTGCGGCACATAACCGCCAAGCAATTCACAGCCTTGTTCCCAGCACGCGGCGATGCCTTCGCGCGAAATGCGTTGCTCCGCGTCATGCGTGAGTCCGGCCCACGCGCCCGGCTCGAACGTCGGTTCAGTTCCGCGCAACGGAATTTGATACCAACCGAGCTTGTTGCTGATGACGACTTGTTCCGGTTTGATTTTGAGCGCGCGCAAATTACGGCCCATGACTTCGAGTGCCATGCCCGCGCCGTATTTGCCGGCGGAATCAAGCGCCACGGGGCAGGGGACGGCGCTGAACCAATTGCGGCAGATGGCGGCCTTCACGTCGTCGGCCACGACTTCATAAAGATTGCCGAGGCAACTCGTGCCGAAAACGATCGGGGGAAGTTGCACGCCGGTGTTGCCGATGACGCGATGCTGCACGGCGGACATTCAATGCGAGTTCCGTTCTGCGACAAAGAAAAATTTAGCCGGTGTCACGTGGCTCGCGACTTGGCATCAGCTTTGGCAAGGCCAGTTCGGAGAAGGCGGGGGCGGATTTGAGATGCACATCGCCGATCAACTGAAGCAGTCACCGGTTTATTCTCACACGGTGGCCGTGGCCGAGCCAAGCCCGCCCCGGTTCAGGCCCGCAATTGAAACGCGCCGCCAATGGCTTGGGGACATGCCGGTCTGCTTGCGGAACCAGCGGGCAAAATAGTTGGGATCCAAAAAACCGACGCCGGAGGCTACGGTCGCGACTGAACCCGGTTGTCTGAGCAGTTGCTGCGACCGGGCCAACAACCGGCGGGAACGCAACTGGCCCATCGTCAGGCCCGAATGGGATTTCAGCAGGCGATTCAGGTAGTCATGCTGATAGCCGGCGGCGCGAGCCAGTTCACGGAGGCGCAAACCGGCGGAATCCGGCGAGGCCAGCAACTTTTCCAACTTGTGTGAGACCACGGACGCCAGAACCTGCGGATGCTGACCGGCGAGCGACAGGCCGCGGAGAATCGCGTTCAAGAGCTTCAGGATCATGGCGCTCATCAACAGGGGAGGCGAACCGCCGGCCAGCGATTGCAGGCGGGAGATTTCGGCCAGTTGTTGTCGCACCTCGAGCAACGACGATTGCGGCAAGGTCGCAATCTGCGCGGTGCGGCGCGGCGCCCGTCGCCAGTCGAAATCCACAAGCAGACAGAGGGGTCGCCGGGTTGCCAGCCGGTGAAAGGCGTGCTGCACCCGCGGCGGCAAGAACACCGCCGTTCCCGACTTGACGGGATAAGCCGCAGCTTGAATTTGCTGCTGGCCCTGGCCTCCCAGATAAACCAGGCACTGAAAAAACTTGTGGGCATGGGGACGAATGTCCGCCGTTTCCGGCAGGTGACGGTGCAGAGCCAGCCGCCGGATGTGCAAGCCGGGAACCCGGATGGCGAGCTTCTGCAGCAACAGCGGTTGATATTTCTTCATTGAAGCGGTGGCATTAAACCACGGCTCTAGCATTAAACAATGTCGTTTTAGTGCTAGTCATGGCGGCTTTTGTCCTCCCGCTCCGGAGGCGCGAACGGTAAGATGACACTCATGAAACAGCTTCCCGTCGTCCTGGTCACGGGCGCGAGCCGCGGCCTGGGGCGAGGCATCGCCCAAAGTTGCGCCCGCTCGGGGTTCAGCGTGGCGGTGCATTTTGCCAACAACGAAAATGCGGCGAAGCAAACCGTGACGCTCTGCCAATCGTTAGCCACAAGCCCGGACCAACGGTTCATCCCCGTGCGGGGAGATTTGTCCGTGAGTGCCGAGCGTGAGGAAGTGTTCCGCCAGACGCTGGAAAAACTCGGTGGGCTTGACGCGCTCGTCAACAACGCGGGCATGGCGCCCCGCCAGCGCGCCGACCTCACCGACACGAGCGAACACAGTTACGAAGAGGTGATGGCGGTCAACCTCAAGGGGCCTTATTTCCTGTCGCAACTCGCGGCGCGGCATTGGCTGGCGCATCCGGGGCGGAGTCTTTTGCCGGGCGGTTACAAATTGATTTTCGTCACGTCAATCTCGGCGGAGACGGCGTCGGTGAACCGCGGCGAGTATTGTCTTTCGAAAGCCGGTCTGGCGATGGCCGCGCAGTTGTGGGCCGCGCGGCTGGCGCGCGAGGGCGTGCAGGTCTTTGAAATCCGTCCCGGCATCATGGCCACGGACATGACGGCGGGGGTGAAGGAGAAATACGACAGGCTCATCGCCGAAGGTCTCGTGCCGCAAATGCGTTGGGGCGCGCCGGAAGATGTGGGACTCGCGGTGGAGGCGGTTCTGCGGGGAAGTTTTCCGTATTCAACCGGCAACGTCATTTCCGTGGACGGCGGTTTTCATCTGCGAACACTCTGATTCAACTTCACGATCACCATGGCCCTGAAAATTGACCATCATATCACTCCGCAAAAACTGCTGCCGCACACGCGCTGGCTGTTTGAACTTTCCGCCCAGAAAATCAGGGCCCTCGAACGAACCTGGCTTCCCGCCAAAGGTACGCCCGTGTTCACCGTCGCCGGCAAATACACCTCGCGCGGCTGGACGGAATGGACGCAGGGATTCCAATTCGGCTCGGCGATTTTGCAGTTCGACGCCACGGAGGACGCGGCGTTTCTCAAACTGGCGCGCGAACGCACCGTCGCGCGGATGTCGTCGCATATCTCGCACGTCGGCGTGCATGATCACGGCTTCAATAATGTCAGCACCTACGGAAATCTGCATCGGCTGATGTGCGAGGGGCGAATCCCGCTCCAGGAATGGGAGCTGAATTTCTACGAACTCGCGCTGAAACTTTCCGGCGCGGTGCAGGCGGCGCGCTGGACGCAACTGTCGCCCGGCGCGGGCTATGTGTATTCGTTCAACGGCCCGCACTCGCTTTTCAGTGACACGATCCGCTCGATGCGTGCGCTGGTCGTGAGCCATCAACTGGGCCACGCGTTGATGGGCGAAAAAGACGCCGCCATCAACCTGCTGCACCGCGCCCTGCAACACGCCGAAACCACCGCGCGCTACAACGTCTATTTCGGGGAAGGCCGGGATGCGTACGACCTTCGCGGCCGCGTCGCTCACGAAAGCATTTTCAACCTCAAGGACGGAAGCTATCGCTGCCCGAGCACGCAGCAGGGTTACTCGCCGTTTTCCACGTGGACGCGCGGCCAGGCCTGGATCCTCTGCGGGTTCGCCGAGTTGCTGGAATTTCTGCGGACCCTTCCCGGCCACGAGTTGAAGGCGGCGGGCGGCGCGAAGAATATTCTGCGCCGCTTCGAGCAGGTGGCGGCGGCGGTTGCGGATTTCTGGATCGAGCGGACGCCGGTGGACGGGATCCCGTATTGGGACGATGGCGCGCCCGGCCTGCACCGGCTCGGCGATTGGATGAATCGCCGCGCGGACCCGTTCAATCCGCACGAGCCGGTGGACAGCTCGGCGGCGGTGATCGCGGCACAGGGATTGATCCGGTTCGGAAATCATCTGTCGGCGACCAAACGGATGAAAGAGGCCGCGCGCTATCGCCAGGCGGGATTGACGATTGCGAAACACC
>SCTL01000021.1 GCA_004297495.1 Verrucomicrobiota bacterium | reverse complement strand
ATCGCACGCCGGGTTCGCCGGACATGGGCAAGCTCGTCGCGGAGTTGACCGATCAATACAACACCATCCTCATGGCCAATCACGGCGTGGTGACCTGGTCTCACAACAACATCGAGGAAGCTTACTGGCGCATGGAGATCATCGAGGCGTACTGCCGCACCATCGTCGTGGCGGGACAACTCGGCAAGCCAATCAACACGTTCACGGGCCCGCAGATGAAGGAACTGCTCAACATCAAGAAGAGCCTCGGTTTTGTGGACCCGCGCTACGGCATGAAAGAGTGTGAGCTTTGTGACAGCGGCGAGTGGCGTCCGGGTGCAAGCTGCGTCGTTCCACCCAATCAGTCTGAATCCGCCGGCTATGACGCCGAGGCGGAGCAAGCCGTGCAGGCCATCACGGATCAGATTTTGAAGCAGATGAAGTGAGTTGCCGCACGGCGTCGGTGATCAGTTGAACAGTTTTCTTTGCGGAGCGATTGCCGTGGGCTAATCCGCTTTCCCGCCTTGCCAAAGCCAGGGTTGATTACCAAACTGCGCATGGTTGAATTGAATCGGAGATTCGTTGCACATGAGCAAACAGGCAAAACTGGATTTGAACGGGAGCGCCTTTACGCTTCCCATCGTCGAGGGCTCGGAGGGCGAGAAGGCGATTGATGTTTCGGAGCTGCGCGCCAAGACGGGACACATCACGCTGGACGACGGCTACGGCAACACGGGTTCGTGCCGGAGCAAAATCACTTTCATTGACGGCGAGACGGGCATCCTGCGCTATCGCGGCATTCCCATCGAGGAACTGGCCGAGAAATCCACGTTTGTCGAGACGGCTTACCTGATCATCTACGGGCATCTGCCGACCCGGGCGCAACTCAAACGTTTTTCCGACCTGCTCACCGCGCACCAGTATTTGCACGAGGACATGAAGCATCACTTCGTGGGCTTCCCCTCGACCGCGCATCCGATGGCCATCCTGTCGGCGATGATCAACGCGGCGAGTTGTTTCAATCCCGACCTGATGCGGGGCGGCGACGCCGGGCAATTCGACGATCACGCGGCCCAACTCATTTCGCAGGTGCGCACGATCGCGGCGTTCTCGTATCGCAAATCGCGCGGGCTGCCGATCATTTATCCGAAGGAAGCCTACAAGTACACGGCCAACTTCCTGCACATGCTCTTCTCGACGCCGTACGAGGATTACGAATTGAAGCCGGAAGTCGTGCGCGCGCTGGATTTGATTTTCCTGTTGCACGCCGATCACGAGCAGAATTGTTCCACCTCGACCGTGCGCATGGTGGCGTCAAGTCACGCGAACATGTTCGCGTGCGCGGCGGCAGGCGTGTGCGCGTTGTGGGGGCCGCTGCACGGCGGCGCGAACCAGGCGGTCGTGGAAATGCTCGAGGACATTCACCAGTCCGGCGACGACGGCTCGAAATTCATCACGGCGGCCAAGGACAAAACGAGCGGCAAGAAGCTGATGGGCTTCGGTCATCGCGTCTATAAGAATTACGATCCGCGCGCCAAGATCATCAAGCGCGCCTGTGACGACCTGCTCAATGTGATGCACATCGCTGATCCGCTTTTGGACATTGCCAAGAAACTGGAGGAGGCGGCGCTGCTGGATCCTTACTTCGTGGAAAGAAAACTTTATCCGAATGTGGATTTTTACAGCGGCATCATCATGCGCGCTTTGGGCATCCCGACGGAAATGTACACCGTCATCTTCGCCATCGGCCGCATGCCCGGCTGGATTGCTAATTTCAAAGAAATCACCGACGACACCAAGAGCCGCATCTATCGCCCGCGGCAGGTGTATGTCGGGCCGACGCTCAATCACTACGTGCCGCTGCACGACCGCAAGTAACCCGTCGCGGCACTTCAGTTGCTGATTGGGCGAGGTGCATTCAGAAGTAACGATGCAAAAAATCCTGGTCATTGACGACGAAGAGTGGTTGCGCGAAATGGTCCAACTCGCATTGCGCCAGCGCGGCTACGAAGTCATCGAGGCGGCCAACGGCAGTCTCGGCATCGAAATCGCCCGCCGCGAACTGCCCGCGTTGATTCTCTGCGACGTCAACATGGACAAGGTGGACGGCTACCTCACCCTCTCCGCGCTCCGCAACGAAGCCACCACCGCCTCGATTCCCTTCATCCTGATGACCGGCATGGCCGACAACGCCGGGATGCGTCACGGCATGGAACTCGGCGCGGACGATTATCTGCCCAAGCCCTTCACGATTGACGCGTTGTATGCCGCCGTCGAAGCGCGGTTGAAGAAGGCGCAAGCCGTGCGGCAGGAGGCGGAGAAAAAACTCGCCGACCTGCGCGAGAGCATCAGCATGGCGTTGCCGCATGAACTGCGCACACCGCTGAATGGCATTCTCGCTTACGGCGAAGTGCTGGCTTCCGACTCGGGGTCCGTTCAACCCGGCGAACTCGCCGAGATTGGTCAGGTGCTCTACGACTCCGGCAAACGCCTCGAACGGCTCATCGAAAATTTTCTCATCCACTCGCAGTTGCAAATGATGGCCGCGGACACGCTGAAGGCGCACTCGCTGCGCGGAGAGCAAACCGTTGAGGCGGCGCAGCTCGTCGAAACCGTTTCGCGCCAGGAAGCGGAACAAGCCGGTCGCGCGACGGATTTGGATTTGAAGCTTCAACCCGTCGCGTTTCCGATGTCGCAGGATTACTTCAAGAAAGTCATCGGCGAAGTGGTGCAAAACGCCCTCAAGTTTTCCAAGAAGGGCAGCCGGGTGAGTGTTGAATTGTCCGAGTCAGCGGATGGCGTGACGTTCTCGGTCTTGGACCAAGGCCGCGGCTTCGCGCCGGAAGAGATCAATCAGATCGGGGCGTACATGCAATTCGAGCGCAAGAAGCAGGAGCAGCAGGGCCTCGGGCTGGGGCTGGCGATTGTGCAACGCCTCACGCAATTGCACGGCGGCACGCTGACCATTCACAGCGACAAAAGCCAGGGCAGCAAGGTGAGCGTGAAATTGCCGAAGTCCTGACGCGGTTGAATTTCGCGCTCGCGATTCTTACAGCGGCAGTCGTATGTAAAGTTTCACCAGCCCGGTTTCCGCGAGTTGCGTCAGCGCGAAGACGATCACCATTCCCAACAACGGCGCAAAATCCACCTTGCCCAGCCGGAGCGGC
>SCTL01000202.1 GCA_004297495.1 Verrucomicrobiota bacterium | reverse complement strand
TGACCCGCGACCGGCCAACACCGGGATGGAGCCGAAACAAATTTTCCAACAGCCACACGCAGGCGATGCAATGGATCGCTGGAACATGGAACGTGATCTTGCTTTGCCTGCCGTCGGTGAAATCGAGCAAGCGTTGTTGCAACGATGGTTCGTCGAGGAAAGCCCATTGCGCGCTGGCAGATTTTTTCTGAATGCGCGAGCCGGGATTGCGGCGCAAATCGTAGAAGTGCCCCAGCCCGTTCTCGGTCAGCAAATCGTGGACAACGAGGCAGCCGTTACAACAAAACAACTTTTCCACCCTGGCGAAAGATTCATCCGAACACGGCAGGCCGCAGTGAAAACAACCCGCGCGCGCCGTCGCCGGTGCGGAGTGCGCGCTGGCGCGTTCCGTGGATTTCTCCACAGTTCCGCTGACGAATTGTTGGCTGCGCTTCAAAATGTTGCTCTCAAAAAACGAGCCGCGCCCGCCATGACCCCAGCGAGCGCGGCTCTACCCAGTTACCGGAGGTCAGAATCGCCAGATCACGTCCGCCGTGATCCGGCTGTCGAAAATTCCCACGGGATCGGTCACGCCCGCTTCGTAGGCGACGCCGAGGTCCACGTTTTTGGCGACTTTGGCGCGCGCGCCGCCGCCGACGGTGATCATGGTGCGACCGGCGGCTTTGGTGCTGCCAAAATTGATGAGGTCATACATCTCGGTGTTGAGCGCGACGCCGGGAAGCAGTTCGTTTTTGCCCTCGGTCAAGACCGTGTAGCCGTTGGCGACGAAGAACGGGATGAAGTACTGGCAGACGTAGTAATCCAGTTGCAGGCTATAATGGGCCTGAACGGTCTGCTGGCTCCAGTCGTTGGGAATGCGGAAGCCGACGTTGCCGGTGAGGTGGAAATTGTCCCAGCCCTTCGCGGCGGAGACGAACACGTTCCACTCGCCTTTGCCGCGGCCCTGGAGCACGTCCTGGTTGCCGGTGGGAATTTCAATGGTCACACCGGGCGTGACGATGAGTTGTCTGGCCGCGTCATCCACGAGCGCGTATTTCAAACCGGCGGCAAGATTCGCGAAACCGGTTTGGGGCGTGAGCGTGTTCGCGGGATTGAAATCAATGTAGCCGTCCTTGGTGGCGATCAGGCCGAGCTTCTCCGTCAGCGCGTAACGGAGTTGGATCGCATACACGCGCACGTCGCCGCCGAGCGGGGCGGAACCGCCGTCGAACTTGAACGTGTCCGGCAGGTAATGCTGCATGAAGATCGGGCGCACCTCGCTCGTAATGCGCGGGTCTTCAAAATAAATTGGATTGCCGACCGGCGAGATGGCTTTGGCTTTCCAGTCGTCGCCCGCGGAGGTTTGGGCGCGCGCGGTGGTTTGAAAAACGGCTGCCGCCACCAAAGTAGCGCAGGTCCAAGTCATTACTTTCTTTGAATTGATGATTCGCATCGCTGAATGTTGCAAGGCGGGGGATCGGGCGGCTTCGCGGAATTTGCCATTTGCTCCACGGAAATTGCCCTGCGCGAAAAATTGAAAAAAATGGGAGGTAGCCCTTGCCCTTTGGCGCGACGCGGGGCTATAACTGGCGCGGACTAAAGCCATTCAAGTGATTATGTCTACCCCCA
>SCTL01000201.1 GCA_004297495.1 Verrucomicrobiota bacterium | reverse complement strand
TGGAATTATCACGGCTCGTTCAAATATTATTCGTCCGAGGTGATGTTCAACAAGGACGGTGGCGAAATCCGGCCCGGCTTTTCCTATCACGTCGGCGGTAACACGAAGGTCTATGGCGCGGCGCTGTTCCGGTTGCGCGAAAAGGATTTTGAATCGTTCCGCCATCGCGACGGCGTTTCGCCCGAGTGGCCGATCAAGTATCGCGATTGGGAAGATTATTATTCGCAGGCGGAGGAGCTTTACCAGGTGCACGGAAAGGCCGGCGAAGACCCGACCGAGCCGTGGCGCTCGAAGGATTATCCGCATCCGCCGGTGAGCCACGAGCCGCGCATTGCGGAGGTGTTTGAAATCCTGAAGGCGCGCGGCCTGAAGCCGTATCCCGCGCCGATGGGCGTGCGGCTGAACGAAGCCGCGCCGCACTTGAGCGCGTGCATCCGTTGCGACACGTGCGACGGCTATCCGTGTCTGGTCGGCGCGAAGTCGGATGCGGACGTGATGTGCGTAAGGCCAGCGCTCAAGAATTCTCAATCCCCTCACCCGGCCTGCGGCCACCCTCTCCCCATCGGATGGGGAGAGGGGCGGGGTGAGGGGGCGTCGTCACTGTCGAAGCCTGCCGACATCACGCTGCTCACCGAAGCCAAAGTCCTGCGGCTGCACACAAGCGCGTCGGGCCGCGAAGTCACGGGCGTGGTCGCGCAGGTGAAGGGCGAGACGCGAGTGTTCAACAGCGACATCGTCGTGGTTTCCGCCGGCGCCGTGAATTCAGCGGCGCTGCTGTTGCGTTCGGCGAATGACAAGCATCCGCGCGGGTTGGCGAATAATTCTTCCGGCCTCGTTGGTCGCAATCTGATGAAGCACGTGCTCGGGTCGCTGGTCGGCGTTTCCACGTTGAAAGCGAATCCGTCAAAGTTCCAAAAGACGATGGCGATCAATGATTTTTACTGGGGCGAACCGGGCTACGAATTTCCGATGGGCAACATCCAGCTCATGGGCAAGACGGTCATCGAGGGCCTGCGCGGTTACGAGGACAAATACGCGCCGCTCACCATCGAGGAGGTGGCGAAGAACTCGATTGATTGGTGGCTGACGACGGAGGATTTGCCGGAGGCGAAAAATCAAGTGCGCGTCGAGGGCGACGAGCGGATCGTGATTGATTACACGGAGAACAACAGCGAGCCGTTCGCGCGGCTGAACGCGCGGTGGAGACAGATTCTGTCGGAGGTTGATCAAAATCTCGTAGCAGCCGACGTGAGTCGGCTCAATCTTTCGAGAAGTCAGAGCGGACTCATGTCCGCTGCTACAGGAATCAGAAGCGGCTACTTCGAAACCAAAATGCCGATGCACAGTCTCGGCCACCAGGTCGGCACGTGCAAATTCGGCGACGACCCCGCGACGTCCGTGCTCGATCTCAATTGCCGCGCGCACGACGTAGACAATCTCTACGTTGTGGACGGCAGCTTCTTCGTTTCGAGCGGCGCGGTGAATCCGACGCTGACGATCATCGCGAACGCGTTGCGCGTGGGGGAGCATTTGCTGGAGCGGCTCGGAGCGCGGAGTTCCAACTCCGCCCGAATGAATCAATCGAACAAGACGTTCAGGAATCCGGTTCCGCCGGAGGTAGCGCTCGCATGACGACGGTAGGGACGCGTTCCACCCGCGTCCCAAACTTCCCTCGTTCGGAAAATTATGGGACACGGTGGAACGCGTCCCCACCAAACTTGGATGTAAGGTTTGGCTCTCCATCGCGACGTTCCTCTATGAAAATGAAAGCTTTTCTCGCAGTCATGATCGCAGTCGCCTCGCTTCAATTGAGTGGAACATCGCGGGCCGACAGTTCCTTCCCGCCGGTGACGATCACGAGCATTTCGGTGGGCGGTGGCCAGGTGGTTTTGAATTGGACCGGCGGTCGCCCGACGTATCAACTCCAGACGCGAAATGATTTTTCCACGCCGTGGGTCAACCTCGGCGCACCCAGCAGCAACACGGTCGCAGTCGTGCCCGTGACCGGCGCGCAAGCGTTCTTCCGCGTCGTGTCGGATTTTACCGCGCGTTACCAGGTCGTGTTCAATGCGACGTGGAGTCAGGCGACTCACCCGGCGGGCTGGACGACGAACGCGCATTGGTCCGGCTTGGTGGGTGGAACGCACAACAGTGCCGTGCATTTCTTCCGCGCCGGCGAGTTGGCCACGGAGGGCATCCGGCAGATGGCGGAATTCGGCGCGAAACCACAACTGCTGGCGGAGGTCGGCGCGGCCATCACCAATGGCACCGCTGATTTCCAATTGTCCGGCAGCGGCCTGCGTCCCAGCCCGGGCAGTGTGAGCCTCACGTTTCCGCAACCGATGCGCCGCGATTATCCGCTGGTCACGCTGGTTTCCATGGTCGCCCCCAGCCCTGATTGGTTCGCGGGGGTGGACAGCCTGAGCCTCCTTGAAAACGATCAGTGGCTCGCCGCCAAAACGGTGACGCTTTATTCGATGGATGCGGGCACGGACAGCGGACTCACCTACGAAGCGCCGGATCAGGCCACCGTGCCCCACATCCCCGTCATGCAGCACACCGGTTTTCCGGCTTTGCAAAATGGCGTCATCGTGCCGTTCGGGACTTTTACTTTCACGCGGCTGGATTGAAACCCATGGCTTGGCTGCACCACACGAGTTTTGGAATCGGCGTGCTGGGCGTGCTGGTGATTGTCTTCGGCGTCGCCGGCGGCTTGTGGCGTTTCGTGCGGGCGGAATGCTGCGCGATGCGCGGGGCCAACGCGGACGAGCAGCGCAAACACCTCCGTCATCTGCTCGGATATTATCTGCTGCTGGGCTTGGAATTTCTCATCGCCGCGGACATCATTGACACGCTCATGAAACCCAACGCGAACGACCTGCTGATGTTGGGCGCCATCATTGTCATGCGCACGGTCATCAGTT
>SCTL01000200.1 GCA_004297495.1 Verrucomicrobiota bacterium | reverse complement strand
CGAACCGCTCAAGCTGGAGCTGCAACACTTCGTCGAGTGCGTGCGCGAGAAGCAAACGCCGATGGTCAGCGGCGAATCGGCAAAGGCGGCGCTGGATCTGGCGTTCGAAATCACGAGACAGGTGCAGCAGAGTACGTGAAACCGCTTTCCTTCATGCTCATCGCCGGCGAGGCGAGCGGGGATTTACTCGCGTCCGAACTTGTCGGCGCTTTGCGTGAGCGCGTAATTGCGCGTTCGATCAATGATACGGCGGATGTTCAGCCACTTCGGACGGCGCTTGCACCGGAGTTTTTTGGCGCGGGCGGGCCACGCATGGCGGCGGCGGGCGTGGAACTCGCCTTCGATCTCACCCAACATTCAGTCATCGGACTCTCCGACGTGCTGAAAAACATCTCCAAGTTCCGCCGGCTTTTCAAGCAACTGCTCAAGCTCGCCATCGAGCGGCAGCCGGATGTGATCATCGGCGTGGATTACGGCGGGTTCAATCTGCGCTTCGGCAAGGCAATCAAAGCTTACGTGCGCAAGCATCGCAGCGAGTTTGTGCCGTGGAATCCGAAGATCGTGCAGTTCGTGTCACCGCAAGTCTGGGCCTCGCGTCCGGGCCGCGCCTACACGCTGGCGGAGAATTACGATTTGCTCCTGAGCATTTTTCCGTTCGAGAAAAATTGGTATGCGCGCCGCGTGCCGAAGCTGCGCGTGGAGTTTGTCGGACATCCAATGGTGGGACGATTTACGAGTGCGGAGTGCGGAGTGCGGAGTGCGGAATCAAATGGTCCTACCATCGTACTGTTGCCGGGCAGTCGGAATGATGAGGTGCGACGACATCTGCCGGTGGTGACTGGCGCGTTTGAATTGATCCGAAAGGAATTGCCCACTGCCACTGGCAAAATGGTTTTACCGGATGAATCCTTGGCGCAGACTGTAAAATCCTCCGGCTTGCCAGCGGGCTTGGAATTGCAAATCGGCGGGCTGACGGACGCGCTGGCCGGCGCGGACCTCGCCATCACCAAGTCCGGCACGATCACGATGGAGTGCGCGATGTTCGGCGTGCCGGCGGTCGTGTTCTACAAAACTTCCTGGCCGACTTACTTCATCGGGAAACAAATCGTCAGTGTGAAGTATCTCGCCATGCCGAACTTGCTTGCGAGTGAGGAAATTTTCCCCGAGTTCATCCAGCACAAAGCGACGGCGGAAAATATCGCCCGCGCGGGCTTGGAATTGTTGCGTGACGAATCGCGGCGTCGCGCGGTGAAAGCAACCCTCGCCCAAATCATCGCTTCGCTCGGCGGCGCCGGCGCGGCGGGTCGCGCGGCGGATGCGATTCTGAGTTTGAAGCCATGAAGGACCTCACAAGCCCGGGCTGGATCAAGGCGAAGGGAATCTTGTTCCTGCTGCTCGGAATCGCATCGGCATCGCTGCTGGTGCTTGAAACCCCCAGTTGGAAGGTGGCCCTGTTCCTTGCCGTGAGCATCTGGTGCTTTTGCCGGGCCTACTATTTCGCGTTCTACGTGATCGAGAAATATGTTGATCCCAGCTACAAATTTTCCGGCTTGTGGTCGTTTGTTTCTTACCTGGTGCGGAAGCGACGAGGAAAATGACGCGCTCCAATCGCGTTGCGTCTAGCCCGGCGAGTGACTAACTTTCCCGCGCCGTGAAGAAAAGCAGCCGTCCCGAAATCCCGCGCAAGACGATTTATCGTCTCTCGACTTACTTGCGCTGCCTGGCGCGGTTGAAGGAAAAGCAAATCCAGACCGTCTCCAGCGAGGCACTCGCGAAAGTGGCGGGCGTGAAGCCGACGCAACTGCGCAAAGACCTCGCCTACTTCGGCACGTTTGGCACGCGCGGGCTGGGCTACGATGTCGCGGAACTTTCCAATCGCATTGCGGATGAACTCGGCACATCGCGGTTGCAACCGGTGATTCTGGTCGGCGTCGGCAACCTCGGTCTGGCGCTGCTGTCGTATCGCGGATTCGAGAAGGAAGGATTTGAAATCGTCGCCGCGTTCGACGCGGAGCCGGACCGCCCGCGCGACAAAAAAGTCAGTCAGACCATTTTTGGGATGGAGGATTTGCCGGCGTTCGTTCAAAAGCACGGCGTGCGGATGGCGATCATCACCGTGCCGGCGGAGGCGGCGCAGGAAGTGGCGAACGCGCTGGTCAGCGCCGGCATCGTGGGCATCTTGAATTTTTCGCCCGCGGTACTGTCGGTTCCTGAAGACGTGATGGTCAACAATGTGAACGTGGCCATCGAACTGGAGAACCTGAGTTACTTTATCCAGGAGTAACCAACCTTTCACTTTCCAATCGGCCCAGCAAGCGCAGCAAACCGTCCAGAATCGTCAGCGGATGCGGCGGGCAACCGGGGATGAACAAATCCACCGGCAGGAGCGAGGTCACGCCGTTGCAAACTTGTGGATGACC
>SCTL01000199.1 GCA_004297495.1 Verrucomicrobiota bacterium | reverse complement strand
CGATATTCGTCGAGTTCTCCCGGTGAAAGCAGCGCCGCCAGTTGCCGGTCGCGTTCGGTTTCGAGTTGTTGCTGCTGCTTCTGCCGCTCGTTTCGTTCGTCCGTGGTGAGCGAGTGATCAGCCACCCAGATTTGCGACCGCGCTTCGTCGTGCTGCTTGACCAGGGCCATCACAGCCTCGCGCTTCTCGGGCGAAAGGAAATCGAGCAACTCCAGTTGACGTGAGCGCTCGTCGGTTGCCCTTTCCGCGATTTCGTCTGCTTCAAACGGATTCGAGTTGCCGAACAATTCTTTGAACACGGCTTCGCGGTCGTTCTTCAGTGCCTCCCAGCTTTTCTCGTATTGGTCGCTTTCCTTTTTGGCGTTCTCAAAGTCCGCGAGGATTTGCCAGATCGAAGCGTGCAACGGTCGCAACAGCTCACGCAGCCTTTCGGTGAAAAGTTCGTTCACATCCGCCACCACGATGTCGCGAATGGTTCGCTCGGGACAACCAATACCGCGCAGGTTCGCGAGGTAAATGCGGTAATCACTCGACTCCACCTCCGACCAATGAAACAGCGCGCTCACCTCGACGACTTGCGGCGGTCGCTCGATCACCGCGCGGCGAACGCGCACCGTCCGGTTCGTCACGAAGCGCCAGATGGAACGGTCCGCCGCCGCGCCATCCCGCCGATGCGCGGCCCAAAGCACGATTCCACCGAGCGCGAGATTCAGCGCGAGCGAAAGCATGAGCCATCGGCGGGTCGTCATAGGCTCGCGTGGTTGGTCACCCAATTATTGTTTTGCTGGAGGAATTCGGCGTAGAGATTTTTGCCGAGCAGTTCGTTGACCGCCTGCGAGACGCTCGCGCTCACCTCGCGCAGCCGTTCTTCGCGCGTCGCCTTCTCCAGCGTCTTGTCCTCGCGCAAACGCCGGGCTTCCTCGCTCGCGGCCTTGCGGACGTCATTCATCTTGCGCGCGGTTTCCGTGGCGAGACTGTGCTCGCGTGCGAATTTGCAGATGCTCCGGTAGTTGGAATCCTCGAGTTGCGCGAAGCCGTCGTCGCCGAGGTGTTGACGGACAACTTCCTTCACCGCCTGCTCCGCCGCCTCCTTCGCCTCCGCGGATTCGCTGTCGTCCAGATCAAGAAACCCCCAACCGAGCGGGCGCACTTCCGTGGTGGCAAGCGCGATCTCGCGCAAGCGTGCCCCCGAAATCCCCAACTCCAGCAAATCCTCGCCGTGATTGATCAATTCCACCAGGCCGACGCGCGCGCGGAACTCCTCAAACTCCGCCGGCGAAAGCTGCGCGCGAATCTTCCGCTCCGATTCGTCGCGCTGTGATCGCAACGCGGCGCAGTCCTCCTCCAACCGCAGACGCTGGCGCATCGCTTCCTTCGCTTCGCTGGCGGTCGCAACCACGCCGAGCACGCGCTCGAATTTTTCCTCCGTCACGTCGCCGATGACCAGACGTCCGAGCACGAGGTCCTCCTTGATTGGATCGCGCGGCAATTCCGGCGACCATTCACAGCCGAACAATCGTCGCAACGTCACGGCGATTTCGGTTTTCAACTTCATCTCCTCCGCTTCCCGCTTGCGTTGAGTCGCGACCAGACGCGGACCGCTCAACCAGAATAGTTGATGATCGTATTCCGGATGCTGAAACGCGTTCCACTCGCGCCAGGCATCGCCCACGACGATGTCGCGAATCGTGCGCTCCGGACAACCCACTGCGCGCAGCTTCGCCACCAGCGCGTCGCAGTTGGTGGATTCAAGCTGCCGCCACTGAAAGCGATTCGTGACGAAGGAAGTTTCTCCCGGGATGACGTTGGTGACGCGTACCGTCGCCGCCACGTTGACCGGCTCGTCAGTTTGCATCGAAGCCCGAACGGCCCTGGCTGGCGCGCGGAAAACTTGCACCGCCGCCAGCACCAGAAGTCCGTTCGCGATCAGCGAAATGACGAGCGCGCGGTTCATGGCTACTGTTTCTTCATCGCTTTGAGTTCGTCGAACACACCTTCGACATTCTCATGCTTCAGGATGAACTTCTGCAACTCCGCCGTGTCGGCCGTGAGCACGATGCGCGCTTTGCTTGCGTCGCCCGAGGCATCGGGCACGACGACGTGCCGCACGGCCTTCGGGTCTTTGTCCAGCAACTTGCCGAGCCATTCGTAGTTCATCAGCGCGTATTCGAACTGCGGCTCGACGCGCGTGACCTTGAGCAAATAGTGCGGTGGCACAAAATCACCAGTGCGCTCCTGCGGGAAAGCATCGAGGAACAGCTTGCCCTTCAGCTTGAACAGGTGCGCGTCGTAAGCCGTGTGTTTGTCCTTCTCGTTCACGGTGAGTTTGTAGGCGTTGGTGCCGCTCTTTTCGAAGAACCAGTTTTCCGACGCCGCGTTGGTCGAGCCGGCTTCGGCCCAGACGCCGATCAACGCGCCGTCGAACACCACATCCTTGGCCGTGTAAAACGGATAAACCGAAGTCACCACGCAGCCGGCGGCAAGCGCCGCCGCCAGCCCGATGATTGAAATGTTGAATAGTCGTTTCATAATTGCCCTTTCGTTTTCCGGCGGACCGATTCCCGGCCCTCCACTGACACAATGCGACATTCCCAGTCGAATCAGATCACGAAATTTCCGGTTTTATTTCCGAACGGCAGCAGCCGGCATCTGAAGGCGCTGATTTGGCTCAGAGCGGTTTCAAGCATTCCGCCGCCGTCGCGAGCCGCTGGCGGGACGAACTGCTCACTCGGTCGCAAATTCTGCGCGTGACTTCGCGGGCGTTCTCTGGAAAATTTTCGACTCTATGAAAACATTGAAATTGCTCTGTGCGGCGGGCTTGCTGGTGAACCTCGCTGTGTTTGCCGCCGAAGAACCGAAGAAGGACGCCAAACCGGACGCCAAACCCGAAACGAAGTCCGAGGAAAAGAAACCGGCCGCCGCTTCGCCCGGCTTCGCCGATCCCGCCAAGCTCACCGAGAAGTCGCCCGAGTCCTTCAAGGCGCAATTCGAGACGACGAAAGGAAAGTTCACCATCGAGGTCACCCGTTCGCTTTCACCAAATGGGGCGGATCGTTTTTACAACCTCATCCGTTCCGGTTACTTCAAGGACGTCGCGTTCTTCCGCGTGATTCCCGGCTTCATGTGTCAGTTCGGAATTCATGGAGATCCGAAAGTTTCCGCCGCGTGGCGCGCCGCGACGATCAGCGATGATCCGGTCAAGGCCAGCAACGCGCGCGGCGCGATCACCTTTGCCACCGCCGGGCCCAACACGCGCACCACGCAGTTGTTCATCAACTTCGGAGACAACGCCGGCCTCGACGGCCAGGGTTTCTCCTCGTTCGGCAAAGTGACCGAAGGCATGGACGTTGTGGACAAAATCAACGGCGAATACGGCGAAGGCGCTCCGCGTGGCCGCGGCCCCGATCAGGGCCGAATCCAAACCGAGGGCAACGTCTATCTCAAAAAGGATTTCCCGAATCTCGATTACATCAAGTCGGCCAGCATCCTGCCCTGAGCGACCCTCATTCATTTCACACTATGACCACCAAAGAAGTTGCCATCCTCAAGACCTCCGAAGGCGAAATGGTTCTCGAACTCTGGGCAGACGTCGCGCCCGGACACGTCGAGAATTTCAAGAAGCTCGCGCAGCAGGGTTTCTACGACGGAACCTGTTTTCATCGCGTCATCCGGGATTTTATGATCCAAGGCGGCGATCCGCTGACGAAAGACGAAACCGCCCAGCGCCGTTGGGGCACGGGCGGGCCGGGTTATCAGATCAAGGCCGAGTTCAACGACAAGGCCCACCTGCGCGGCGTGCTCTCCATGGCGCGCTCGAACGATCCCAATTCCGCCGGCTCGCAATTCTTCATCTGCCACGGCGAGCCGCGATTCCTTGACCGACAGTACACGGCTTTCGGGAAGCTGGTCAAAGGCGATGACGTGCTGGAGAAAATCGCCACCACGCCCACGCAACCCGGCGATCGCCCGGTGAAACGCATGAACCTGGAAAGCGTGAAGATCGTTTCCGCCGACTCGGTGAAATGATTCGGTGCGCGGTCGCAGCCATTTGCAAAGACGGCCGCGAGGCCGTCTTTTCTTTTTATGGAACTGGCAACGCTCGCTGAACTGCTGGTGAAACTCGGCTGCCCGGCGGACAAATCCGCCGAGATGGCCGCCCAACTCGACAAACGCGCGCACCAACTGGCCGAGGCCAAAGGCCGCAGCTACGACGAGGCGCTCACTCACTTGCTGTCGCTGATGCAGCAAGGCTGGGCGGCGAAGGGCGGAGGATGAATTTACGATTTACGATTTACGATTTACGAGTCACGCTGCGTTTGACGATGCGGACTGCGTGATTGCGTCCGGCTCGGGAACAAGGCGCCAGAGGACTGGCGCACTCCCGGACGCTTCGCGCCGCCGATGACGGCTGGTTCTCGCGACAGCGTCCCGGAGTGCGGCGGCCCTCCGCCGCTTTCCGTTCGCAATCGTAAATCGGCAATCGTAAATCCTAAATTCATGATTAAGCCCTGGCCCACACTCGGCACGAAGCACCTCGGCGATTTCCACGTGTTCTCGCTGCGCAGCGACCGGAAGGTTTCGCCGCGCACCGGCGTGGAGCACGAGTTTTACATCCTCAATTGCACGAACTGGGTGAACGTCCTCGCGCTCACGCCGGACGACGAACTCGTGATGATCGAGCAATACCGCCACGGCACGAACACGGTGGAACTGGAAATCCCCGGCGGCGTGATGGACGCGGGCGAAACCGATCCCGTGGCCACGGCCATCCGCGAATTGCGCGAGGAAACCGGTTACGAAGGCGCGAACGCGCGCATCCTCGGACGCGTGGCCGCCAATCCCGCCATCCTCACCAACACGGTTTACACCGTGCTGATCGAGAACTGCCGCCTCACACAGCCGGTGGAGTTTGATCAAGGTGAAGATTTGCTGACGCGCCTCGTGCCGGTGAGCGAAGTCACGAAGATGGTCGCGGAAGAAAAATTCCAGCACTCGCTGGTGGTGGTGGCGCTGTATTACTTCGACCTTTGGCGGCGCGGACAAAAAAAAGTTTGAGCGCGGACAATCTTCGCCAGTTAGAGCACTGGCTCTTGTTGGTGGTCTATCGCTAGTTTAGACGGCAGATTTTGTTCTCTCACGAACAAACTCCTCTCTAAATCTTGGGTGGACTTTTGATGGTGGTAGCTGCTTGAGCCAAGCGTCAAAGCCATCATCAGTCAGATAGTGAGTTGGATGAATCCACGCCTGATCCAGTAAAATCAGCGGCCCAAAGAAAGTTCCATAACAGTCCAATTGCCCAAGCGCGTTGTTACCAAAGCGTGGCTGCCACATAATTGCTACTGTCATAGACAGTCCTCCAAACTCTGACTTAAATCTCACATGTCCGTCCCTGCTTGGAATCATCCAATAACCTCCCCCTGCTGAATTGAGAATGTAAGCGACCACATACACTGCCAACACAACTGAAACACCACTGACGACATTCCTGAAAATCTTGCGTCGTTTTTGCATGAGACGTAAACTTTCGTCTAACAGTAGATTGAACTACGCGTTTGCAC
>SCTL01000198.1 GCA_004297495.1 Verrucomicrobiota bacterium | reverse complement strand
TGTAAACTTGGAAGCCGGCACCCTTGGCCTTCGAGACGGAGAGCTTGGTCTTGGTCGGCGCGCTGAAAGTGGAAAAAATTTTGCGCACCGGCTTCTTGCAGGCGGGGCAATGCGTGAGCGGCTTGGCGGAGAGCGGGCGGTTCAAGGTGAATTTTCCACCGCACGCGGCGCAGTCGCCTTCGCAAAGTTCGTATTCGTAAATCGGCATGGCCGGAATCAATGTCAAAAGACCGGCGCGCTTTGTCAACGCTGCGAAAACGTTCCCGCACGCGGCGGTCGTGAGAAAAAACTTCGCCTGCCGTGGCGCGGGCTGATTAGATGTGCCGGATGCCGCCGTGCGTCCTTCACGAAGACGAACACCTGCTGGTGGTCCACAAACCCGCTGGCTGGAACACGCACGCGCCTGCGCCCCACGCCGGCGAGGGCATCTACGACTGGCTCAAACATCGCGAGCCGCGCTGGGCGAACCTCGCGATCATTCACCGGCTCGACAAGGAAACCAGCGGCGTGCTCGTCTTCGGCAAAACTCCACTCGCCAACAAATCGCTCACCGAACAATTCACGACGCGCGCGGTGCGGAAAAAATATCTCCTGCTCACCGACCGGCCACCGAAGCGAACTGAGTTCACCGCGAAATCCAAAATCGCCCGAATCGGCGAACGCTACGCCAGCCGCGCGGACGGCGAGTTGGCGGAGACGCGATTTCAAATCCGAAATCCGAAATCCGAAATCCGAAATCAAAATCAGCCTCCTCACGTCGGCTGCTACGAAGTCACCGCCGAACCACTCACGGGGCGCACGCACCAGATTCGCGTTCACGCGGCGGAGAATGGATTCCCGATTCTCGGCGACACGCTTTACGGCGGCTCGCCGTTTCCGCGCGTCTGTCTGCACGCGGCGGAGATTTCGTTTCAACATCCCGCCACAGGCGAAGCGGTCTCGTTCACTGCGCCGATGGATTGGAGCGCGGACGCCTCGTCCGCGCGAAGCACCGAAACTGCAACTCGCGGACGAGGCGTCCGCGCTCCGGTCGAACCCCTCACTCCTGCGGCGTTGCGAGACGCGTGCGTTGAGCCGGAACAAACCAACGCGTTCCGATTGATTCACGGCGCGAGCGATGGCTGGCCGGGCTGGTATGTCGAGCAACTCGGGCCTTGTCTGCTTTCCCAAAGCGAAGCCGAACTCACTGCCGCACAAAAAGCGTTTCTAGCCAACTTGCTCTCGCTGGAGTCCACGCGCCACGCACCACACATCACTGCCGCCTATCACAAAATTCTTTCACGCCAGGTGCGCCGCGCGTCCACCGCTGAAACCTCGCCGCACCTCGTCGTCGGTGACGCCGCGCCCGAACGTTTCGAGATTCGCGAGAACGACGTGAAATTTGAGTTGAGCTTCAACGAAGGCTACTCTGTCGGTCTCTTCCTCGATCAGCGCGACAACCGCCGCCGCTTGCTGACTGGTCATGTTGCTGCGGACTTTTCCCTGTCTCAATCGGCAATCGGCAATCGGCAATCGGCAATCCTGAATTGTTTCGCCTACACCTGCGGCTTCTCCGTCTGCGCCGCGCTGGCGGGCGCGCGCGCGACGAGCCTCGATCTCTCCAAAAAATATCTCGACTGGGGCAAACGGAACTTCGCGCTCAACGGGCTTGATCCCGCCGCGCATGATTTCATTTACGGCGACACCTTCGACTGGTTGAAGCGGCTGGCGAAGAAGCAGCGTGGGTTCGACGCGGTGCTGCTCGACCCGCCGACGTTTTCGCAATCGAAAGAAAGCGGCGTGTTCCGCGCGGAAAAAGATTATGGCCGATTGGTGACCGCGACGTTGCCGGTGCTCAAGCCCGGCGGAGTTTTGTTCGCCTCCACCAACGCCGCCGACTGGCCGCCGGAAGAATTTCTGGCGCAAGTCAGCGCCGCCATTCGTAAATCAGGCCGGAAGGTAACGCAGCAACATTACGTGCCGCAGCCGCCGGATTTTCCCATCAGCCGCGCCGAGCCGGCGTATCTCAAGACCGTCTGGCTGCGGGTGGCGTGACTATTCGCTGGCGCGCGGCCCTCCGGGCCGCAGCAGTTCCGCCTTCCTACACAACTCGGAGCTTCACACGTCGCTGGCATTGCGGGTCTGCTGCGGCCCGGAGGGCCGCGCGCCGCTGGTTGCAGCCGCGCCGCCGCAGTGATTCACGCCGCGGGCCGAACGGCTGTTTGAATCACGCGCAAGTCCGCCCAGCCGGTTTTCAGCACACCATCGCCCAGAATCTTTGCGCGCAATCCGCCGCGCCCGCGCAACTGTTTCTCGGCTCCCGGTGCGATGGCTGCGTTCATCCAGTAACAAGGTTTGCATTCCTCGACGCCTTCAAACGTCACGCCGCCCAGTTCAAACGTCGCGCCGATGAGCGAATTCAAATCCACACCGCGCGTGAGCACGTTGCGCCGCGCCGCGCCGAAATCCAGCGAGGGCAGCTTCAGGATGCCTTGCACTTCCGCCAGAGTTTCGACGGTGATGAACGTGATCTGCCCTTTGAAGTCCGGCGCGTGATTGAAATAGCGATCTCCGCGAATGCCGCGTCCGGCCACGCATTCGATTTCCGGCAGCGTCAGCAGCGGATGCGACTCCGGCGGCGCGCCGTGCCGGCCCTTGTAATTGTGCCCCGGAGAAATCCGCAGCGCGACGATTTCAATCTTCATCGGGAAAGTTTAACAGGAGGAAACAGAGCTAACAGAGGAGGGACAGTCCATTATGAGCCTCTGTTCTCTCCGTTTCCTCCTGTTCATATCGCCACGTGTTGCAATTCTCACGCCGCTTCCAACTGCACCCGCAATCCCTGCGTGGCCGTGCGGCAGAGGCCGATGAAAGTTTCCTCCGCCAGCCCGAGCCGTTTGCCGCGCCAGTGCAACACGCCCCAGCGCCGCTGAAGTTTTCTCCGCCCGAGCGGCAGCGCCACCAGCGAGCGTTCGTCCAGTTCCTTGCTTGCGATCCACGGCGCGAGCACGCTGATGCCGAGGCCGAGTTTCACGAGTTCCTTCGTGGCTTCCATGCTGCCGACTTCGATGATGGTGTTGAGCACCATGTCTTCGCGCCGGAAAAAATCCTCCACCAACCGGAACGTCACGCTGCTCTTGCTGTAGAGAATGTAGCTTTGTTTCGGAATCTCATCGCGCTCCACCTTGCCCGTGCGCGCCCACGGATGTTGCGCGCCGACGATGAAATACAACTCGTCGGTGAAGAGCGGATCGAATTCCAGTTGCGGTTCGTTGCCGGGATCGAGCGAGACGGCGAGATCAATCCGGTGCTGCAACAGCGCAGCCACCATGCCCTGCGTGTCGCCGGGTTCGATGCTGATGGCGTGCTCGGGAAAACTTTCCTTGAACTCGCGCAGCACGGGCGGAATCAAGTGCTGACACGCCGTGGTGCTCGCGCCGAGACGCAAACGGCCATGGCCCCACTTGCCCAGCCGGCCGAGCGACGAGCGCGCGGAATCCATTTCCCCCAAAATCTTTTGCGCGTGCTGCAAAAGCTGTTCGCCGGCCTGCGTGAGGGCGACTTTTTTTCCCAGCCTGTCCAAAACGCGACAACCCACGTCGGCTTCGAGCGCCTTCATCGAGTGGCTGATGGCCGATTGCGTGAGATGCAGCTCCCGCGCGGTTTGCGTAAAGCTGCCCGTGCGCGCGAGCGTCACGAACGCGCGAAGCTGCCGACTATCGAGTGGTCCTCTCATCAATGAATCCTGTTCATCCGTTCAATCGAAACTTCCCAACGCAATCACTGTGCCATTGGCACGGCATGGCACCGCCACGGCTAAGGGCAGCGCAACGAGTGCGAAACCATCGCACCAACCAAACATGGCGCAAATTTTCAAATCCGGAACGGCCCGCAATCGGGCGCTGAGACTCGGCTTCGTGCCGCTGACGGATTGCGCGCCGCTGGCGCTGGCGCAGGAACTGGGGTTGTTCAAGCAATACGGCTTGCGGGTGACGCTCTGTCGCGAACTCGGCTGGGCCGCTGTGCGCGACAAGATCATCACCGGCGAACTCGACGCCGCGCAGGCCGTGTGCGGAATGCCGGTGGCCGCCACGCTCGGGCTTGGCTCGGCGGAGTGTGAATGTGTCACCGGCCTCGTGCTCAACGCGCACGGCAACGCCATCACGCTCTCGACCGAACTCTGGGAGCGCGGCGTGCGCGACGGCGCGACGTTGCGCGATTTCATCCAACGCAACCGGCGCGAACGAACGCTGACCTTCGGCGTGGTGTTTCCGGTCGCGTCGCACAATTTCCTCCTCCGAGGTTGGCTTGCGGCGGCGGGGATTGATCCCGATCAAGACGTACGGATCGTGGTCGTCCCGCCGCCGCAAATGCCCAGCGCGGTCAAGGCCGGGCACATTGACGGCTTCTGCGTGGGCGAACCCTGGAACACCGTGGCCATTGAATCGCGCACCGGCTGGTGCGTGGCCACGACGGCGGAACTCGCGCCTGGCCATCCGGAAAAAGTTTTGGCCGTGCGCCGCGACTTCGCCGAACTCTGCGGCGCGGAACACGAGGCGCTCATCGCCGCGCTGCTCGATGCCGGGGAATTTTGCAGCAAGCCGGAGAATCGAGACGCCGTCATCTCCGTGCTCGCGCGGCGCGAGTTTGTGGGTTGCGACGCGGACACGCTGCGCCCGGCGCTCAGCGGCGAATTCAATTTCGGCCACGGCCAG
>SCTL01000197.1 GCA_004297495.1 Verrucomicrobiota bacterium | reverse complement strand
GATCAGTTCCGGCACGGATTCCCGGTCGCTCATGAGGCCCAGCGCGCGGACACACATCCAACGGTCGCGATTGTTCCGATCCACGCGCTCGAAGGCGATGCTCCGGAGCTTCGGTAACGCATTGGTGGAGCGCAGGGCGGCGAGCGTGTTGATGGCCTGAAAATAGTCGCGCGTTTGCGGCCCGTTGAGCGTATCAATGAGTTGCCGCTCCAGTTTGGTGCGTTCGTCGTCCGACCAGCCATCGAACGTGCGCGCGTCGAAGAAACTCCGAAACTGCCGGTCGGTCCAGGCGAGCACGGCGCGTTGATCGTCGTTCAGCAACGCGAGCGAGGCATCAACGGCGGCGGGCTTGTCTGCTGTGAGTGAAACGGCAGACTTCGATTTCAATTCCGTGAAACGCTGCCAGAGCCGCTCCTTCTTTTTTTCAAAGCCCGCCCTGGCGGCTTCGAGCGTCGGCAAGCGATCTTCGCCCAGGTTTTTCCAATCGCCGTTCACAAGACCGAAGCTGCGCGCGCTATAAGGTGAGCGGCCTTTGCCTTCGGGAAACGGCAGGAACGTGATCACGTTCGCCAGTTCGCCGCGCCAAGTTTGCACCGCGACGATTTTGGAATCGGCGAGAGCCTTCAGATAAATCGCCAATCCTTCCGCGTCGCGCTGCTCCTCGCGTTGAAACCAGTTCTCCAGTTCTTTCGACTCCATTGGCACGAGGCTCAACTGGCTGATCGTCGGCAACTCTTTGCGCGCATTCGCCCGCTGCCACGCGACGCACGCGGTCTCAGGCGTCGAGAGATCACGCACTTCGGGAAACTCGCTCACCAGCCGGTTGATTTCGCGATCAACGATTCTCTCCGCGCCCGCGCTCGACGCGCCGGCTGAATCCGCCGCCACAACTTTCTTCAACACGTAGTAGCTGGGTTTCCGTCCGAGGATCGTGACGTCGCCGCTTTTCCATTCAAAGAAAAGGTACGGCTGGCCTTTGATTTCGCGGATTTCGTAGCGACTCGCGGTTTTGTCGCCGCGGTGAATCACCACGCCCTTCGTCCACGTCTGCCACGACTCCGGAAATTTTCCGTTCTCCAGAAAATTGAGTCCCTTGAAGAAAAGCTCGCCACGCCAGGCGCGTTGGTCCGGATTGAACTCGGACGGATTCGTCACGAAATCCACGCTCTCCCACCGACCGAGCACCTGCGGATCATTGACGAACGGAAGATCAATCTTGTCCACGCTGCCGACTTGCGCGGTGAACGTCACGCCCGCCAGCGCGCCCTGCCATTGCCCGCCGCCGATGTAGTTCATGATGAAATCGCCATCAGGCGGACTGACCAACGTGCCGTCGCTTGCCTTGAAATTCCGCAGCCCGCGATAGGTCACCTTGAATGGCGTGCCGCTGTCGCGCGCCACGGATACGGTCACGAGCAGTTCGTCCACTTTCGCGCCGCGCTTTTTCAACTCGCCCGCCACTTCGCTTTTGATTTTCTGCGCCACGGCCGCGCCGACTCCCTCGGCTGCCGTAAGATCAGACCTCAGCGAAGTGTTCGCTCCCGATTCGCCGGTGAAAAACGTGAGCAGATACGGCACAGCGGGCCGGCCACTCACGTCCTTGAAGTTGTGAAATTTTTCGCTGTTGAGCCACGTCGCATAAAACTTTCCGGGCTGCAACTTCACGGTCAGCACGCAGGTGCGGCCATCGGCCAGATACTTCGGTTGCCCGACCATTTCGGGAAAGTTTTCCTCGCCCCAGGTGGACCAGGACCAACTGCCGTCCTGCATGGCTTTGCTGAACGTCACCTTGATTTCGGTGAGTGCGGGATCAACGTCCGTCGCGCCCGCCTTCGGCACGGTTTTCACGACGACGGGCGGCGCGGATTCGAGCGAGACTTCGGCGGCGAAACCAATTCTGGTCGCGCACGCGAGCGTCGCGATCAGCAGTGAGATGCGTTTTGTTTTCATAATTCATTTCCTCGTTTGAAAGATCAGCAGGTACGGCACGGCGGGATGGCCGTTCTCGTCCTGGAAATCTTGGAAGTTATCCACGTTGATCCAAGTGGCGTAACTTTTTCCCGGCTGGAGCTTCACCGGCAGCACGCACGTCCGGCGATCCCCCTCGTAGCGCGGTGTGCCGGTCATTTGCGGATAGCTCGCGTCGTCGAGTTTCACCCAGGACCAGTTGCCATCGCGCATCGGCTTGCTGAACGTGACGCGGAGTTCTGTCAGCATGGGATCAACTTCCGTCGCGCCGGATTCGGGAACAGTCTCAATCACGACCGGCGGCACTTGCGGAATTGTCGCATCCGCCACGCGCGCCGGTGGTCGGCGGTGATGAGTCAGATTCAGCGCGGCTACGACGCCAAAGAAAAATGGAATTGCGAAAATAGCGATGACAGCGACACGTTTGCGCGCCCAGGCCCAAGTGAGGCCGTACAGCAGACCGACGATTGCGGCCACATGGAACATGCTCCAAGCCGGCACGCGGTGTTCTGCAAAGTGAAACAGCGTCCAGCCTCCGAGCGTCAGCAGCGCCGCCGCGCCGTCCAGGTTGAGTTTCCAGCCTGCCACGCAGCCCAGCACCATGATGGCTACTGCGGCGAATTCGATTTGCACCACCGCAGGTTGGCGGCCCATCGCGGGTGAACCTTCGCCGATGAGAAACACGAGGAACATCAACGCCCAAAGCGTCCCGAGCACGCGCGCCGTCCAACGCGCGGCCTGCACCCAGCCCGGCAGGGATTGTGCCTCAGGTAAATCGCCCAGTTTCGTCTTCGCAGTCCCGGTCGGTGCAGCCGAAGCCGTCTCGTTTCGCTGCGCCGCGAGGATTTTGTCGCGCAAGCATTCAGGCTGGCGGAGGTAAGCCCGGATGCGCAACTCGCGCGAACGCCACCAGCGCGGTTTGAAATCCTCGGACTTGAGTTCGAGAAACTCGCCAAGCAAACCGCTCCGCCCGACGGAGACTTCCTTCAACATCTCGCGTTGCGCGTCGGGCGCTTTGCCGGGAAACCAGAGACTGAACCGCTGCGCGATACCCAGAAAATGCGACAGCAGCAGCACGCGCCGGTCGGTGACATACATCCCGGCTGACCAGAGCGGCGGCAGCGAAAAAAAGAACCGCCCGGTCGGCCAGGAATGGTTGAACACTGCCCAGAGCCTTTGCTGGAAATGAAGCACGCGTTCCCCCGGCAACCAATCCGGCAACAACTGCGTGGAAAACCAAACCGCATCCCGCGCGGCGCTGGATTGCGTGCGGGCGCCGCCGATCTCTGCGTGCTGCGTTCGGCTTTCCGCGTCGGCGACGACGGTCTCCACGTCTGTCTTCACTTCGCTCGCGTGCTGGTAGCGGCGCTCCGGCTCCTTTTCCAGCGCGTGCAGGACAATTTCGTCGAGCCGGACATCCACCTGCACCTTGCGCGAAGGCGGTTGGAATTTCCCAAGCGGCAATTCGCCCGTCAGCATTTCGTAGAACACCACGCCCAGGGAAAAAATGTCCGCGCGATGATCCACGGTAGCGGGTTTCTCGACTTGTTCCGGCGCCATGTAGTGCGGCGTGCCAATGACTTGATTCTGCGTGAGATTCCCCTCACCCGGCCTGCCGGCCACCCTCTCCCCATCCGATGGGGAGAGGGACGGGGTGAGGGGAGTGACTATTTTCGCGATGCCGAAGTCAGCGATCTTCACACGCCCTTCCTTGTCGAGCAGGATGTTCTCCGGCTTGATGTCGCGATGCACGATGCCGCGTTGATGCGCGAACTGCAGCGCCTCGCAAATTTTCGGCACGATCGCCAGCGCCTCCTCGGGCGAAAGTTTTCGTTCCGTCGTGCGGGACAACAACTGTCGCAACGTCAGACCGTCCACGTACTCCATCAGCAGATAATGGAAGCCGCCCGCTTCGCCGAAATCGTAAACGGCGACGATGTCCGGATGATTGAGCCGCGCCAACGCGCGCGCCTCGCGCTCGAAGCGCTGGGTGAACTCAGTGTCGCGCGTGCCGTCGTCGCGTTTGCGCGAAAGAATTTTCAGCGCGACGAAGCGGTCGAGCTTCGGCTGGCGGGCTTTATAGACCGCGCCCATGCCGCCGCGGCCAAGGCACTCGATGATTTCCAGTTGGGGAAAATGCGGCGCGATTTCCTCGACGCGCGGCGCGGGCTGTGACGTTGGTTTGGCGACGACAGTTCCGCCCGGCCCGATTTCGCCGGTGTCCGCCAGTCCCGCCTTGAGCAGGCATTCCGGACAAATTCCGCCGAGCGCCGTGGTGGGCACGGGCTTTCCGCAATGCGGGCATTTGTTTTCGGTCGCCATATTTCCCTTCACCCTTTACAAAGGAATTCCCGGCCCGAGGTTACATCCAATCAGCCTCCCGTCACAATGCGCAGCAAGTGGCGCAATTCTTCCTCCACTTCCGCCTCGCTGGCGACCGTTTCGGCGATGGTTTCCCGCAACAGTGCGCGGTATCGCTGGCGCAGGCGATGCACGGCGACCTTCACCGCGCCTTCGTTCATGCCGAGCCGCGCGGCCAGTTCGGCGTAAGGCGCGGAGTTGCCCGGACCGGCGAGCGTCGTGCGCAATGTGTCGAACAATTCCGCTTTGTCTTGCTGGCGATGTTCCTCCGCCAGCCGGCCGTAAACCTGTTCGAGCAACGTGACTGCCCAACGTAGTTCGAACGCCTGTTCCGGCGTCAGCGTTTGCGACGGTTGCTGGCTCAACCAGGTCTCGGCGCTTTGCGTGTCGAAGGAGATCAATTTTCCGCGTCCGCGTTTCTGTGCGCAGGCCTTGTCCCATTCGTCGGAAAGAAAATGATTCAGGCCGGCGAGCAGGAACGAGCGGAAACGTCCTTTGTCTGGACTGACCGTGGCCACGGCTTTGTGTTCGAGCAAGTGCGCGAAGAATCCTTGCGTCAGGTCCTGCGCGTCCTCCGGCGAATAGCCGCGCCAGCGCACATACGCGTAAAGCGGATGCCAGTAAGTCTGGCAGAGTTTGGCGAGGGCATCGTGCGCTCGCGGGGTGTCGCTCCGCGCGGCGGTGAGCACAACGGACCAGTGCGTCGTAACGAATGCGTGCCGGTGCGGCGATGAAGTCCCCGTGGTTCCCTGCGAGTCAGCTTGCGCGGCAGTGCTCACCGCCCGAGCCTACGCCGACGGCCACAAAGAGCAAGCGCGGGCAGCTCCAGCTCAACCGCCGAGTTGCAATCGCGAATCCGTTTCGAGCAGGGCTTTCAAATTGGCCCAGCCGGCTTCGTTCAAATCGTGAAACGCGGTGAGATAAACCGCCACCGTCTCGTGCGGATACTTGGCGAGCAACGATTCGACGGCGGCCTTGAGTTTTTCATCGGCGACCGCCTCGGGCAGATTTTCCACCACGCCGTCCTTATGTTGGATGCCGAGCGCGTCGAGGAAATCCACGAGCATCGCGTTTTGTTTTTTCACGAGCCAGGTGCGGATCATCGTGCCGGCGGCGAGATCGAGCGCGGGCTTGGAGAGCACCGAGAGCATCGTGTCGTGCCGGGTCGCGCGGGGCTGGCGTTCGAGAAAGACGGCGCGAATGTGCCGCGCATCCGCCACCGCCTTGACCATGGCTTTGTAAGTGGGCTTGTCGTCGGCAAACGTGAATTCCAGAATCTCGTGCGCGAGGGCGGACGACATGAAACCGAGCAGTTCGTGCGATTTGAGCATGATGACAACCGTTGATGACAGAATTTCCCAGGCGACCTCAGCGGTCAGCCGATTGTTGCAACCGAGATTTTGTGACGTTTCGCGAGTTCGGCGCAAGTTTCTTGTTCGAGCAGGAGCGAACGTCCAGCCTCAAATGCGAACGCGGAAAACTTTCCCGCCGCGCAGGTCTCCAGCGTTTGCGGGCCGATGCACGGCAAGTCGAAGCGCATGTCGTGATTCAGCTTGGCGACCTTCACGCCCACCGCGCCGCCGTCCTTGCCGGCAAGTTCGCCGCCGCGCGCGAGGCATTTGTCCGTGCCCTCGAATCCCTCGACCGCGAGCACCGTGCCTTCCTTGACCACGACAGTCTGCCCGATTTCCAGCCGCGAAGTTTCTTTCGCGATGCGAAGACCGAACTCCACGTCCTCGCGCTGCTCCGCCTTCAGCTTCGGCCCGAGCGAAAAATCTTTTCCGGGCATCAACGCCTTCAGCCACGGCGTGGCCTCGACGAGTTCCACGCCGTCCTTTTTCAACTCATCCGCCACGCCGCCGAAAATCGTGTGCGCATTTTTTTCCTTGAGCCGAAAAATCAGCGTCATTGCGCACAGATCGGGCCGCACGTCGAAAAGATTTTTCGGCGCAAGCTGGCCG
>SCTL01000196.1 GCA_004297495.1 Verrucomicrobiota bacterium | reverse complement strand
CGACCCGCAGGAGCTTTACGAACAAAGCCACAAAACCGGCTCCACGCTGCAATGGGAATGGGATGGCATGAAGGGCAGCAGCATTCCCGACGCGGCCTACATGGAGAAATTCTTCAAACGCACGCAGCAGCTTTGGGACGACTACCATTCCGATCAGATTTATTTCGACGACACGGTGCTGCCGTTTCACGGCGTGACCGATGAAATCGGCCTGAACCTCGCCGCGCATTTTTACAACACGCGCCTCGACAAAAACGGTCGCACCGGCGCGGTGATCAATGGCAAGTGGCTGAACGATGTTCAACGCCGCTCGCTGGTCTATGACATCGAGCGCGGCAAGGCGAACGCCATCCTGCCGCAGCCGTGGCAGACGGACACTTGCATTGGTTCCTGGCATTACGACGCGCACATTTTCAAGTATCACTATTACAAGCCCGCCGCGTCGGTCATCCGGATGCTCGCAGACATCGTCAGCAAGAACGGCAACCTGATGTTGAGCGTGCCGCTCCAGCGCGACGGCCAGCCGGATGCGGATGAAATCAAAATCGTCAGCGAAATCGGCGCGTGGCTGAAAATCAACGGCGAGGCGATCTACGCGACGCGCCCGTGGAAGGTTTACGGCGAAGGGCCTTCAACCGTCGTCGCGGAAAAAGGTCAGTTCGACGGACAGAAGGACGTGTCCGACAAACCATTCACCGCCGAAGACATCCGCTTCACGCAGTCCAAAGATGGCAAGACGCTTCACGCCATTGTCCTCGAAATCCCGAAGGACGGCAAAGTGACCATCAAATCGCTCGCGACCAATTCACAGTACTGGCCCGACAAGATCGGCAGCGTGCGGCTTGCCGGTGGCGGCAAGTTGAAGTTCACGCGTGCCGAAAACGGTTTGCACGTTTTGCTGCCTGAAAAATTCGACGGCAAGATCGCCCTCGCGCTGAAGATTCGGCCCTAACTCTTAACGCCGAGGCCGATGGCCTGAAGTCGGCAATGATCCATATCTAAACCAAATGAAGGACGCCATATCGAAGCCATCCATCCTGAGCCTGAAAACGATCTCGGGAACGACATTGTTTCGGTTGCTCGTGGTATTCATCGCCGTTGCTTTTGCATCCGCGTTGACCGCCGCAGAACATCAGCTAGTCGCGCCCGGTGGCGGACTGGCCGTGATCGTTTCGGACGAGGGCGGGCTGAACTACCGTGTCACGGTGAACGGCAAGACCGTGTTGACGAATTCACCGCTGGGATTGGAATTCAAGGACGGCACGAAGCTTGGTCCAGCTGCGATCATTACGAAGGCCGCAACTCAGCGGCACAAAGGCGAATGGGAAAACCGGTTCGGCAATCGCCGGTCTGTCCGCGATTCATGGCAGGAATTGCGATTGACGCTGGAGGAACGCGGTGCGCAATCGAGGACGTTTGGCTTGATTGTGCGCGCCTATGACGATGGCGTGGCGTTTCGCTACGATCTGCCCGCGAGTTCCGGCTTGGGGCAGTTCGTTTTGACGAACGAGTTGACCGAGTTTCGTTTTGCCGACGATTACCGTTGCTGGGCGGGCGGGGAATCGGCTTGCGCGGAGAACCAGTATCCCGAAACGAAGTTGAGCGCCATTCCGCGCGGCCAGCCGGGCCGTCCGCATCAGAGCGTCCTGCCGTTGCTCGTCAAAACTCCGGCGGGTTACTTCGCCGTTGCGGAGTCTGACGTGCTCGATTGGGCGGGCCTGTCGCTGGCGGGCGCAGGAAATTTTGGTGTGAAGGCGGTGCTTGAGCGGCGAGCAGATGGCAATGGGCTGGTGGTTTCCGCCGTGCCCCGCGTCAGTCCGTGGCGCGGGCTGATCTTTGGCCGGACAGCGGCGGATTTTGCCGGGTCGGATTTGATCGCCACGCTCGCAACGCCGAGCCGGTTGAACGACACGTTGTGGATCAAGCCCGGCGCGTGCGCGTGGGACGCGTGGTGGACGGGGATGAATCCCTACGATTCCAACCCGCAACATCAAAAGGTGGACGCGCGCGGCACGACGCCGTCGCACAAGGAATACATTGATTTCGCGGCCGAGATGGGCTGGCCGTATCAGTTGATGGATTGGTATTGGTATGAAGGGATGACGAGCTATCAGAAGTCGCTCCATTCGCCACCCAACCCGGTGCGCGGAGATTTCCGGCGGCCTGTTCCCGAGATCAATGTTCCCGAGTTGATGCAATACGCCAAAGCCAAGAACGTCCGCCTGCTCATTTGGGCGCACTCGCTCGACGTCGAGACGTTTGGCGTTGAAGAGGCATTGAAGTATTTCGCGGATCAAGGATTCGCAGGAGTGAAGATTGATTTCCTCAACAGCCAGTCGCAGGAAACTGTCCAGTGGTGCGAGAAAGTCCTGGCGACCGCCGCGAAGTATCACCTGTTGGTTGACTTCCACGGCACTTACAAACCCACCGGGCTGGCGCGCACGTATCCGAATTTCATCACGCAGGAAGGCGTGCTCGGCAACGAATACAACAAGTTTGGCGAGGGCGTCATCACGCCGCAGCACACCATCAATCTGGCGTTCACCCGCGCGTTGCTCGGGCCGATGGATTTCACGCCGGGCGGTTTCATCAATCGCGCGCCCAAGGATTTTAAGATCACTTCGCCAACGCAGGTCATGGGCACGCGCGCGCGGCAACTGGCGCTGACGGTGATTTATCCGAGTCCGCTGCTGGTGTTGTGCGACAGTCCGGCGAATTATCGCGGCCAGTCCGGCGTGGAATTTCTCCGCAGCATGCCGACGGTGTGGGACGAAACTGTCGTGCTGAATGCGGAAGCCGGCAAATCCATCGTCGTTGCCCGTCGCTCGGGTGAGCGTTGGTTTCTGGCGGCAATGAATGGTAATGCCGCCGCCTCATTCAACGTGTCGCTGAACTTTTTGGGCCGGAAGAAGTGGACGCTGCGCAGCTTCGCTGACGATCCAAAGTTTTCCGATTATCAAACGGTGGTGGAATCAACTTCCAGCGTGGATGGCAAGACGGCGTTGACGCTGTCACTCGCTCCCGGTGGCGGATTTGCCGGAATCATCAGCAAGGGAGAATGAAATCATGACGCCAAGGAAAATGAGACGGAGCGTTTTGACATTAACCTGTTCGCTCGCGAGCCTCGCTGCTTTCGCCGCGCCGATTCCTTGCGCCACGGGGCAGGTGATTGCTGAAGGCGACTCCGACGCCGTCATCGCAGAGAAAGCGGCGAAGGTTTTGCCGCGCAAGAATCAAACGGATTGGATGCGGCTGGAGCGGACGTTCTTCTTGCACTTCGGCGTGAACACGTTCAACGAAGTCGAGTGGGGCACGGGTCGCGAGGATGCATCCATCTTCAATCCGACGGAACTCGATGCGAATCAATGGATGCGCGCGATCACCAACTTCGGCGGCAAGATGATTGTGCTCGTCTGCAAGCATCACGACGGCTTTTGCTACTGGCCGTCGCGATACACGGATCACACGGTGGCATTGAGTCCGTGGCGTGGCGGCAAGGGAGACGAAGTGCGCGAAGTGGCGGACTCCGCGCGCGCGCATGGCGTCAAGCTGGCCGTTTATCTTTCGCCGGCGGATTTGTATCAGTTGAAAACCAATCCGAAAAATCCGGCGGGCTATTACGGCAACGGCAGCAGCAATGTCCTCTCCATCATCCCTACCGATCCGAAAAATTTTCAGAGCGATCCATCGAAAGGCCGCGCGCCGACGCCGGGATTCACCAACTACACTTACGTGGTGGACGACTACAATCGCTATTTCCTGAACCAGCTTTACGAGTTGCTCACGGAATACGGGACGATTGGCGAGGTCTGGTTCGACGGCGCGAATCCCGATCCGAGCGTTCACGAGACTTACAATTACGAGGCGTGGTTTGATTTGATTAAGCGTCTTCAACCCGGCGCGATCATTTTCGGCAAAGGGCCGGATGGGCGCTGGGTTGGCAACGAGAGCGGCGTCGGGCGCACGACGGAATGGAGCGTGATTCCGCTGCCGACTTCGCCAGAGAAATTTCAGTGGCCCGACATGACGGGCGGCGATCTCGGCAGCCGCGCGATGTTGAAACCCGGTTCGCATCTCTGGTGGTATCCAGCGGAAGTGAACACCACGATGCTTCAGAACAACGCCTGGTTCTGGGCGCGCAACAAACATCCGCGCACCGTCACGCAACTCGTGGACATCTTTTACTCGTCCGTCGGGCGCAACGGAAATCTCATCCTGAATCTTTCGCCGGATAAACGCGGTCTCGTTCCCGACAACCAGCTCGACGCGTTGAACAAGGCGGCGCAGATCATCAACGAAACCTTCGCCACCGATCTGGCGAAGGGCGGCAAAGTCACCGCCGACACTGTGAACCCCATGAGCAAGCCGTCGCTCATCCTCGACGGCAGTCTTGATACGTGGTGGGAAGCGGCGTCCGGCAAAACCAACGGCGCGGTGATCCTCGCGCTGCCGAAGCCGGTCACGTTCGACGTCGTGTCGTTGCAGGAAGCGGTGGATCATCGCGGGCAGCGGATCGAATCGTTCGTGATCGAAACGTGGAACGGCTCGGCGTGGGTGGCGGCGGAGAGGATTTCCACCGACGACCTCACCACCGTCGGTCATCGTCGGCTCATCCGGTTGAAAACACCGGTGACCGCCGATCAAGTTTGCATCCGCATCACCGGCGCGCGGCTCGAACCGACGCTGGCCGAAATCGGTCTCTTCAAGCAATCCGTGAACACGCTGCCGCCGACGATTGCCGACCGCAGCACCAACGGCACGGTGAGCTTGAGCAATCTGGCCGGCAACAAAATGGTTTACACCGTGGACGGCAGCGCACCGACGGCCAGTTCGGCAGTTTACACTTCGCCCATTGCGCTGCCGATGGATCGCAGCGTCACGGTGCGCACGGCGAGTGTGCTGCCGAATGGACAGCTTGGCATTGAAGGCTCGCGCATCTTCGCCGGCCTGATGCCCATCGGCTGGAAAGTGGTGAGCGTGGACAGCGAGGAAACCGGCGGCGCGGACAATTCCGCCGCCCGCGCGATTGACGGCGACTCCGCCACGATCTGGCACACGCGCTGGAACGCAGACCAGCGGCAGCCGCATTCCATCACGGTGGACATGGACAAAACGAATCGCATCGGCGGGTTCACGTATTTGCCGCGGCAGGATGGTTTGCTCAACGGTGTCGTGGAAAAATATCGTTTTGAAACAAGCACCGACGGCGCGAACTGGACGACGAACATCGCCAACGGTTCGTTCGCGAACATTCAGAACAATCCCAGCCTTCAAGAAGTAAACTTTGCACCAGTGAACGCGCGTTACTTCCGCTTCACCAGCTTGCAAGCCATCTGGAACAGCGGCTGGACCAGCGCGGCGGAAATTTCCGTGCTGCCGACAGGGAGCGGAAACTGACGGTCGCTCGAGTCCGCACATCAGCAATGAGTTCATCCAAAATAATCTGAAATGAGCGAGACACGTTCGGAAACATCCGCCCCTTCATCCGTTTCGGCCGCCAGGAATCGCGCGCGTCGCTTCCCGGCGGCGCAGGAACTTGGGCTGGCATTGGTCGTCCTTTTGCTCGGAGTGATTCTGGGGACTTACGGTTGGCATGATGTCGTCCCGGGGCGTCCGAACACGTTCCTCAATTTCGACAACCTCGTGGACGGCGTCGCCACGCCGATGTCCTACTACGCCATCATGGCGATCGGCCTTACGTTTGTGATCATCACGGGCGGAATTGACATCTCGGTTGGCGCGGTGATGGCGCTCGCGGCACTCGGCACAGCCGCCGCGTTGCAGAACTTGCCGGCGGATGCGTCGGCGATACAGGTGCTGCCGATTGCGATTCTTGTTCCGATGGCGATCGGACTTTTGTGCGGCGTGATCAACGGAGCGCTGGTCGTGTGGCTGAACCTGCATCCGTTCATCGTCACGCTCGGCACGATGAGCATTTTCCGGGGACTGGCGAACGTGCTGCCGGCGGAAAAAACTTTGCCGGCGGCGGGCAAGCATTTGCCGGCGGCGTTCACGACCCACTTCATGCGCATTGAAGTTTTCGGTCTGCAACCGATGCCGCTCGTCATCATGCTGCTCTGCGTGGCGCTCGGCTGGTTTTATCTGCGCATGATGGTGACGGGGCGCGAAACTTACGCGGTCGGCGGCAACGAAGAGGCGGCGCGCTTCAGCGGACTCGGCGTGGGCTGGATCAAGCTCCGCACATACGCACTCGCGGGTCTGTCCGCCGGCATCGCGGGAATGGTTTCGGCGGGAAGATTCGGCACGGCCTCGACCAGCACGGGCACGGGCTACGAACTCACGGTGATCGCGGCGGCGGTGGTGGGCGGCGCGAGCCTGTCGGGCGGACGCGGCACGGCCATCGGCGCATTGCTCGGCACGCTCGTGATCGCGCTCATCGAGAACGGCATCATCATTCTGCGGTTCGCGCAGGAGTATCGGCTCGTCATCATCGG